>CBKWFZ010000118.1:0-8289 GCA_966673785.1 uncultured bacterium | reverse complement strand
AATCTTGAAAAATTCCATGCCGAAGAGCTGGCGGCTGTCGCCGCATGTTAAGATTGGCCGCCGATCAGGTGCGTCGGCTTCGGCCATCCCGACGTGATACCAACATTTATGAGCGGAAGGTTAGTCAGATTTTTAGACGGATTGTTCTTTCCATCATCGATGAATGTGTTGCATTGAACAAAACCCGTTGCCACCAGATCCGGTTTGCTGCATATCAACCGGGCTCGTACAATCGCAGACACTTTGCGAGTCGCTCCACCGATGTGGCAAGCCGGTTCACGCGAGTCTCCTCCTTTTTCGCGGAATAGATCCACTGAATATAGTGGTTCTGCTCGCTTTCAGTGAGTGTCCGGAAAAACTTAAAGGCTGCAGGTTCGTCGCGCAGACATGCGAGCATTTCCGCAGGAACCTCAAGCGGTTCGTTGTCCGGAAACAAAACCACACGCACGTTGTCACCCTGCTGCTTTCCAATCTTCTTTCGGATCTCGGCTTTAACCGGTAGAAAAAGTCTGCCTTTTCCCATAGGCATCAGGTGATACTTCCGGATCTCGTAGCCGTCAACAAAACCACGAACCTTGACCCAGCCAAACGGTTTGGACTTGTCCTGAGTGATCTCCGGAATCCGAACGTACGTCCATCCCCCCTTGCCGGGGAATCGTTCAAGCACAAGGTCTTTGTCAACAAATGGTTTCTCTGGTCGCGGCATAATTAAGTCTCAACTTAAGAGGTTCAGGCAAGGTAATGAAGCCTCAAATAAATTACACGGCTGTGATGAAAGTCAGCATCTTTTCATACATGTAAAACGTATATTTGGAGATCAAATACACAACGTATGTCTAAATCACAGGACGCCAAGAAAGAAAAAAAGAAGCCCGCCACGAAATCCATTAAGGAAAAGCGGGCTGAGAAGAAGCTGAAAAAAGCTAACCGTCAGTAATCCGCTACCTCGTAGGGCAGTGAAGGCTGCTTAAACGGGTCCTGCATTTACCGGCCTTCGGGCCGGTATTTTTTTTAACTTTTGCATACTACTGCTTATGACCATCATTGACCTTAGCCAGGAAATATTCCCGGGAATGCCGGTATTCAAAGGTATGCCGGAAGTGAACATTACCATTCATTCCACCCATGAGGAATGGAACGGGATCACTGTCTCGCCCGAGGATGAAGTTTCTCCTTCGGTTCACAGGCTCGAATTCAGCGAGCACACCGGTACGCACGTCGATGCGCTGAATCATATGCGACGCGAAGACCGCGGACTGTCAATTGACACCATGCCGCTCAGTATGTTCTACACACCGGCGGTTTGCCTCGACCTCTCAAACAAAACGGCGCGGCAGCTGATCGAAACAGAAGACCTCATGAAGGCCAGTCACGCCGCCGGTGTGAGCATTGGCGCCGGAGATACCGTGTTGATTTTTACGGACCACTACCGGCGCGCATTCGGCACCAACGACTGGCCACATGGACCGGGCCTGAGTGAAGCAGCAGCCCGATGGTTGGGCAAACAGAAAATTGCGGCCTTCGGCGTCGAGACGATGGCACCGGGCGTATCAGGAATCAGCAATCGCCAGGTCCACCAGGTCTGCGGCGAGATGCGGTTTACCCATTACGAAAATCTGGTCAATCTGCACATGCTGATCGGAAAAGGCAGGTTCCGGTTTATCGGACTGCCTCTCAAAATTCGAGGAGGGACAGGTTCTCCGGTTCGCGCCGTCGCAGTATTGAATGAAGAACCGATTTAACTCGCGCACGATCAGGAAATCGTTAACTTTCAATACCAAACGCCTCGCTCATGAATCTTCGAAATCTGCTCATTACGCTCATTGTCCTGAATGTAACACCAGGTATTTGTCAGCGAATCGTTGATGCCGATGTATGCGTGTATGGAGGTACATCCGCGGGAGTGATCGCTGCATATACGGCACGTCAATCAGGCAAGACGGTTATTCTCATTGAGCCGGCAGATCACCTGGGTGGCCTCAGCTCCGGCGGACTCGGCTATACGGATATCGGAAACAAATATGCCATCACCGGTCTTGCGCGCGATTTTTACCGCCGCGTCGGCAAGCACTACGGCAAGTTTGAGCAATGGATCTTTGAGCCCCATGTCGCAAAAGAAATTTTTCAACAGTACATCCGCGAAGCTGACGTGACTGTACTGTACAATACCCGCCTTATCGATGTGAAGAAGACCGATACCCGCATCACCGAGGCCGTATTTGAAAACGCAGTTGAGCCTTCATCGTTCACCAACACCGTTGTACATGCACGTGTGTTTATCGATTGTACATACGAGGGCGACCTCATGGCCCGGGCCGGCGTTTCGTACATAGCAGGCCGCGAGTCTAATGCAGCATTCGGTGAAACGATTAATGGCGTTCAACTCATGGAAGGACATCAGTTTCCCGACGGAATCGATCCGTACAAAAAGGAAGGTGTTCCAGAGAGTGGGCTTGTGTGGGGTGTTTCTTCCGGCACCCTCGCTCCGAATGGCGATGGCGATAAGAAAATCCAGGCGTACAACTACAGAATATGCCTTACGGACAACCCGGCTAACCGCATTCCCATTACGCGGCCTCCCGGCTACGACTCAACGCGATATGAGCTCGCCCTCAGGCTCATGAAGGCTTATCCTGACCGGCGTGCCCTTAACGACTACTTTATCTGGAGCAGGATGCCGAACCACAAGACTGACATCAATAACCGCGGCGGATTTTCCACCGATATGATCGGGATGAACTACGATTACCCGGAAGGCGACTATGAAACGCGCAAACGCATTATTCGTGATCACACCTTGTACACAAAAGGCCTGCTATATTTTTACGGTCACGATAAACGTGTACCCGACACGTTACGCCGTCAGATGCTCCGATGGGGTTATCCCAAAGACGAGTACACTGAAAATGATCATTGGTCGCCGCAGCTATACGTACGCGAGGCGCGCCGTATGATCGGAAGCTATGTAATGACGCAGCACAATTGCGAGGGCAGAGAAAAAGTGTCCGATGGCGTAGGGCTCGCAGCTTATACCATGGACTCGCATAACTGCCAGCGCGTCGTTGTGGACGGACAGGTAAAAAACGAGGGCAACGTTGAGGTGGGTGGATTTGGTCCGTACCCGATTGCTTACCGGTCGATAACACCGAAAAAGGAAGAGTGTACCAACCTCCTGGTGCCGGTTTGTCTTTCAGCGACACACATTGCATACGGGTCTATTCGCATGGAGCCGGTGTTCATGGTGCTTGCACAGTCGGCGGCCGTCGCAGCCGGCATGGCTATCGATGGCAATGGCGTCGTCCAGGACATTGCCGTGGAGCAGCTCCAAAAGACACTGAAGGCGCGGCCACTGGTCACCGACAGAACTCCGGATATACTTGTCGACAACGATGACGAGGCTTCCGTGCGCGTAAAAGGAAACTGGTTACGCGAAACCAGAGGCGGCTACGGTCCCTCCTACCTCGTCGGTGGCGGGAATAACGGTTCGGGTAGTGTACGATTTACGGCTACCATACCATCAAAAGGCAGGTACGCGGTGTACGCATATTTTCCAACAATGGATGGTCCCGCTAAGTCTGTTGACGTCGAACTGCATAATGGCAGGAAGAAAATCCCCATAACATTAAAACCGGCTGAGATCGTTGTGGAAGGTCAGACCTCCGGTGAATGGGCCCCACTGGGCACGTTTGAATGTGAGCGGGGTAGAGTCTACGTTGAGATTAAGGGGAAACCAGGACCCGGGAATGTGGCGGCAGATGCTGTCATCTTTCACAGACTGACCCTCGATTGATGCTGATAAAGGGCTCAAATTGCATAAATCATTAAACTATGAAAGAACGCTATTTTGCACTGGTACTATTTTTTTCGTTGACAGCATCCACTACATATTGCCAGCAAGGAACTGAGCGCTACAACTTCGACGGTTCAATAATTTTTGCGTTTGATTCCCGGACAAATGACTATCGGGAAACAGCCAGGTCCGACATTAAAGGAGAAATTACAATTAGTTACCTGAACAACACCGTGGAGATTAACTCCCTGGAAAGCCGGAGAAAGTTTCAACTAATGAAGGTGGATATCGAAAATGGCACATTCAGAACTATGTTGCATCTGAATGAAAGCGGTAAAAGATACGTCCTGGCCATTGCGACGAAGCAGCTGACATTGATTGGGATCGACGACAGAGTGACCTATAACAAGGCATTATGAGATTGCTTCGGGAAGTCAATGATAAAACGATCCTGAGAAAGCTGGCGCGCCTCTCAAAGATTCATCGGTCCGCGCGTGACCCGGTCACTCCGCGCCTTCTATTTAGTGAATCAACTCCGGCTCAAAAAACTTGTCACTCACCTCTACTCAAACCAACTACCGGTGCCTATCCTACTTAAGCGGAGTAATCACAATATTCCGATACTCCACCGGGCCATGATCTCCCTGAAGCAATAACGGGCCGGGTTCACCTTCGTTGGAATCGAGCGCGCCACCGGTGATGCCCGGGATTTCCTGGTTACAGATGATTACTTTGCCATTCGCCTCCACCGTAAGCATTCTTCCGACAAGTGTGATGTCGTACGTTTGCCATTCACCCGGCGCTTTGGCAACCTGTTCGGTAGGCGCAATGAAGCCGTAAACTCCGCCTAGTTCCCCCGGCAGAGGATCGTTTCCTTTACTGTCCATGATCTGCACCTCATATCTTCCGCGCAGGTAAACGCCACTGTTGCTGCCCTTCGGATAGCGGAACTCAAGGTGCAGTTTAAAATTCCAGAATTTATCGACGGTCACCAGATTTGCGCCCGACTTCGGGCTTTTCAGTATGCCGTTTTCCACAACCCATTGATTCTCACCCATCGCTTTCCATCCCTCGAGATTCGGTTTGATGAGCGGCTGCGGCTTTGCCGGTGCGCCAGCTTTCTCACCACGTAACGCCGGAGCCCGCTTGCCGGTCCAGCTATACTTTTTCCCGTCGGGGAATGTTATCTCACCGGATAGGCCGTTGTCACCCACCTCGCCCATAACGATCATGTCCGCCGCGCCTTCTTCCCATTGTGGTGGAATGACGAAACTGAAGTTGTTGCCATTCAGTGTGACCTCAGAAACGGGCCGTGCGCTGCCCGACACACCCACAAACCGGCCAACGAGAGTTCTGAACCCGGAATGGCTGACTTCAAGCCAGGACGGGCTTTGTGCGCCGTTCATGTCGATGGTCAGATCCCACCGGCCTTCAAGTTTCTTAGCAGCAGGGTTATCCTGTGTATTTGCATCAATAACGACAAGTGTCGTCAGGATCAGCATCAGACAAAAAGCGGATGACATTTTCATAATTCCGGGCTTTGATTTCTTGAAAGTTAGCAAAGTTTTGGAATTGGCAACAGACAGTGATTATCCAGGAGTAGCAATCTTTAGACGATCCGCTCTATGATACAGCGTTGCACGCCAACCCGGAAAATTTCTAAATTGCAGCAAACTGTAAATCATGTCAGCTGAAATCCTCCTGCGTTATCTTCACTTCATCAGTATTTTTGCCATTGTCGGTTCGCTGGTTTCCGAGCACATATTGCTTAAAAAAGAAATGACGCGTTCTGAACTTGGACGCCTTGCGCGCATTGATGCAGTCTATGGTCTCGCTGCCCTTACCCTACTCGCAGCCGGACTAACGCTGTGGCTGGGCGGCATTGGAAAGCCGGCTGCATTCTATAGTAAGAACTGGATCTTTCATGCCAAGATCACTTGTTTCTTACTTGTGGGTTTGTTGTCAATTTATCCGACCGTATTCTTTATCCGGAACCGTAAAGGGAATGGTTCCGAAACGGTCAAGGTTCCAAAATCAGTTTTTATGATGCTGCGACTGGAACTTCTCTTGCTTCTCGTTATTCCATTGCTCGCCGGACTCATGGCTAAAGGTATCGGACTGTCCGCTGCCAATTAACATGCGTCCTGTAGTCGGAAACAAATCAACTATGCGCGAATATCGTCTTCCGCGAGTTTGGAGAGTCACCAGCTACTTTTTCTGTATCGTATTCGTGTTGCTGGCGGCGTACCTTATCCAAAGAGGCATCACTTTCGAGGGGGCTGATGTTTCAAGGCTGCTCCTCTTCGCAGGCGCCGCGGCTTCAATGGCACTTTCATGGTATGTGTACAAGGACACGCGTTCAGGCAGACTCATCCTTGATGATGAAAAGGTTACGCTAATCTCACCATTTGGCAGCAAGACGCTAAGCAGGAACGACATCCGCGGATTCGAGGTTACGGACAACTTCATTGTGGTGAGACCCCGGGATCGCAAAATGCCGACGCTCAGAATATCGACTTACCTTGAGAATCAGCGCGAGATCAGAAACTGGTTCAATTTCTATATCCCGAATCTTGAACTTGCTGAATGGCAGGAAGAGGTAACCGAGGTTCTCAGGAACGAAGAGCTTGGTCTCTTCACAGAAGACAGGCTGAAAAAACTTGCCGTCGCGCGAAAAATTGCCCGCGCAATAAACATCAGTTCCTGGATTGTGACCCTTTGGATAATTTTCTATCCTGCACCTTACACGTTAGCGATCACCACCGGTATAGTCCTTCCCTGGATCGCTTTGGCAGCATGTTATTCATACCGAAACCTGATGAAGGGCGGCGATCGGGAAAAGAGTGCCTATCCTTCGGTGACCGAGGGCTTTGTTTTGCCCGGATTCGCGTTGCTGCTGCGGGTTCTGTTCGATTATGACATACTCGATTATTCAAACGCATGGCTCCCGGTTGGCTGTCTGACAATTGCGATGTTTGTTCTGTACCAACTACCCGTTGGCGGGTTCTCACCGCGTTCTGCCTCAGCCATTTTCCTGTTGATCTTGTTCCCAATCTTCACGTTTGCATACAGCTTCGGAACAGTGCTGTTAATTAACTGTGTGGCGGATAAATCGGTCCCCGAGACGTTTCAGTCTACAATCGCGTCTAAACGTACCTCAAAAGGAAGAACAACGACATATTACCTCGACGTAAAACCATGGGGTAATTTGACGCACAAAGAATCAGTCACGGTCAGCAGGAATGAGTATGAACGCGCCTCACCCGGAGATCCGATCAAAATCAATCAATATGCAGGAGCATTCAGGATTAGATGGATTGAGGTGGCGTTATGAGGGTAAACTGTAGTGGGCGGCGAAAAATACTCCAACGCGGAGGCGCAGAGTCGCGGGGTTTCGCAGAGAATACCGGCGACTGCGTTCATTTGCATTCTCTGCGTTCCTTCGCGTCGTGGTGCCTCTGCGTTGGTGTATTTGACTGCTCACATTGAAGAGGAAAACAAACTCAATCAATACAAAAAATACGACGACTTCGCCTGTTAATCAGTGTATTTCCGGATGACGTGAAAACTCAATAGCAGGATCAAAGATGAACCGATAGGTAACAAGTCTCCGGCATTGCTCTGCACCAAGGTGACGCGAAATATTCAGCATCCGCGGATTGAAATCGCCCTGCCAAAGCAATTCCGTCTGGCGATACCGTGTTTTTGATTTGATGACCTTCTCAGCCTCGACGATCATAAAGTAATCGACACCAGTGCCCTGAAATTCCGGAACGATGCCATAAATAATACCGACGAACCTGTCGCAGATGCCGCGCGTCTTATAGTATAGAAAACGAAGTTTTTCCCACCATCCAAACCTGCCGTTAAAATGCTTCATGATCTGGTTAACGTCCGGGATGCTGATCCACATCGCCACGGGTTCGTCCTTGTGAAATACAAACCACATCAAATGAGGGTCGAGTACCGGACGGATCGATTGCAGCAGTCGGGTAGCCTGTTCCACCGATATCTCCTTGTTCCCCTCATGCTTCGCCCAGGCCTTGTTATACACTTTGCAAAAGTACTCGATACACTTTCCGAAATCTTTCGCCGGAATGTATCGCGCTTCAAACGCCGGATCGTTGGCAAACCGGTCGTGGGCCTCGTAAAATTTATGTGTCAGCTGATGATCGACTCCCGCAACGGGTAAACGCCAGCATATCTGATTATAGAAATTCCGGAATCCGTATGTTTCAAACAACTCCTGATAGTAAGGCGGGTTGAAGTTCATTCCGTAGAGCGGAGCGTCGAAGCCTTCGACGAGCAAGCCCCACCACCTGTCGCGTTCGCCGAAATTTATCGGACCATCCATCGCTTTCACACCGCGCGACTCAAGCCACTGCCTCGCAGTATCGAACAGGATGTCGGCAATGTTCTGGTTATGAATCGAATCAAAAAAACCGATGCCCCCGACTGGAAACCGGTCCCCCTTATTTTTATACTTCCTGTTGATGAAT
>CBKWFZ010000117.1:0-8323 GCA_966673785.1 uncultured bacterium | reverse complement strand
TTCGATTAATTGCATGATATGAATGCCAAAGTCTGTTTCAAAGGGCATTGAAATCTCACCCGGCTTAAGTTTGAACGCCATCGCTTCAAATTCCGGCACCATGCGCCCACGGCCCACCCAGCCCATATCGCCACCGTTGCTGATCACACTCGGATCATCGGAAAACTCACGGGCGAGTTTTGTGAAGTCCTCGCCGGTAAGTATCCGGTTTCTCAGGTTGATCAGCTGGGCTTTGGTTACCTCTTTCTGTGCCTGGTTGACTTCCGCGACCTTTACGATCTGCCCGACTTCAACAGAAGCTGAAAAATAGTCAAGACTGTCTTTGGGAATTCTGTTGAAAAAGCGACGCACCTCCGAAGGAGTAACTTTGATATCCTGCGTAATGTGTTCCTCCATACGTCCGACCACCATCTGCTCGCGTATTTGTTCGCGAAGCTCGAGGCGTATCTGTTCCATTGTCTTGCCATAGATGGCTTCCAGTTCATCCACCGTCTTTCCGGACTGCGACAGAATAATGTCCATACGTTGTTTTGTATTCGCATCGACCTCTGCGTCGAGAACAACCACAGAGTCGATTTCAGCCTTGGCCATCATCAGTTTGCCACGTACCAGCAAAGCCAGGTACTGGCAACGCACGCGTTCAGAAGGGGTTCCTCCGTTGGAAATGTAGTCCTGGTATGCACGTTCGAGGTCGGACTTAAGCACGATATAGTTATCGATTTTTGCGATAATCTCGTCCACGACAAACCCCTCTTCCTGCGCCGCGGCATACAGCGCGGAAAGCACGAACAGTGTGGACAAAGCAAAAACCCTTATTCTAATGATGTACTTCATAATCATTTATAGATCTCAAATTTCTTATTCTCCTGCGCTTCATCGAATACCTCGTCTTCCAGTTGTCGCGCCAGGGTAACTTTTCTTTTGTTCAGAATGATGTTTCTGATCTCGTTTCTCACAAACTCAAGAGGCGAGACGTTATCAGTAATCCGATAGTTGTCGACCTTGAGAAAGTAAAGATAGCTATCATCAGATGTTTCATAATAGGGATTCGCCTTAAGGAACTGGATTTTATTTGGAATTTCCGACATCGGGGTATTCCGCACGAGATCGTCAAAGACCATCCAGCTTGAGTCGGCGATCTGGTAGGCAGCCGCAAAACTAAGACAATACGACTTCAGTTCGCGCTCGTCCTTCTCCCGGTTTGAAAAGATCATTTCCTTGATCTTGTCGGTCTTCGGTGCCGTTTTGGGAACTTTGATGAACGTTGCCTGCACGATATTCTGCTTCAGAATAAAATTGTCAATATTATCCTTGTAGTATGCCTGGATTTCCTGGCTGCTGATTGCTGTATCCAGCTTCTGCTTAACGTAAAATGTCTGATACTCGTAAGCGATGATGCTGTACCGGTAGTCGAGGATTTTGCGTTCAACCTCGGCCTCGTTGATATCCATTTTCCGGGTAGCCTCCTGAATAAGCAATTGCTTCCGGATCCAGCTGTCGACATATGCTTCAACACGTTGGGCGCTGTCCGCCTCAGGTGTGCCAGGCGGCGTTATACCCTCAAGCTCATCCTGATACAAATAGCTGTTTTCCACCCTTGCAACCGGCCTTCGGTCTGGTTCACCCGGGCGAATACGATCACAGGAAAGGAGCGTGAGCGAAGCCAGTGCGAACCACGACGCCATTTTGAAACTGTTTTGTAAACTCTTCAGAATATGATCCAGCGTCTGTAGCACTATTTTTTTTGCAAAGCGTTGATGACGTATTTCTTTCCCTTTTTATTCACTTTGACCGGATATTTCTTTTTCAAATCCGTCACCCATTCCTGCTCCAGGTGGTTTTGATAATCCGAAATCAGATCGGGTCGCGACTCATCGAAGGACTGTACACCGGCAGGTAATACCTGTTTTAACCATGCAAGATAATACAATCCGTTGTTTTCGGTCTGATGAAAGCCGGCTTCCCAGGGAATATCCCTCAACACGGCTTTGTCGTCGCGCGTAAAGTATCCGGACTCAGCTTTGATCTTGTTAGCCGTCACATACTCCTGAATGCTGCCCGAAACATTATCCTCCAGTTTTTCACGCAACGAAATAATGACTTCGATGTCAGGAGCGGAATAGAGAGTCGCATGAACCCTTTCGCCGGCCTGGTATTTCTGGCGGTTCTGCTCATAATATCGGAACTGACCTACCGAGTCAGATGAAGCCTTGTTCCATACTTCTTTCTCCATGATCTCGAACAACAGTATACCCTCGTAATATTCATTCACGAGGTATCTGAATTCCGGATTGTCGCGGAGGATGAGTTCTTCCTGAATTCCCATGACGGCATCCTCGACAAACGCATCGTATTGTTGCTTGCGTCCCATTCGTCTTGCAGATCTGCGAGCGTAGGAAGAAAAATCATCTTGTGTAAAAGAGCGGCCTTTAATTGTAAAAAGAACCGGAGATTTTCTGGAAGCGCTTGCCGGTTCACTCCTCGTGAACAGCAGCGAATCAGGCATATCGAGAAGCTTTGCGACATGCTGCGTGTTTTCGCTGAAACCGAGATCGCTGCGAAGTCGCGCATGCAATGCCTGCTTGGATATCTGTGTTCTTTCATCACGACTCACCCGGGTTTTTAACGACGCAGCCATGTCTTCATATTTCCCCAGCGGAATCTTGCGTTCGAGCCGAATGATGTGCCAGCCGTATTGCGTACGAACCGGATCCGAAATCTGGCCGGGGTTTTCGAGTTCCAGAGCGGTCCGTTCAAATTCCGGTACATTGCTCATCATGCCTGCCCGAAACGGCCTGAGCTTTCCACTGTTTTGACGCGTGCTGACATCGTCAGAGTTATCCTTGCATAGTTCACTCCACGGATGACCGGCCTGAAGCTGGTCATATAAGGAGAATATTTTATTCTTCGCTTCATCGTCATTCAGTCCTTCGCCGGTCCGGACCATTATATGCGATACTTCGATCTCAGGTTTTGAAACACGTCGGTCGGCAACTTTGAGGATGTGGTATCCGAATCGCGTTCGAAAAGGCGGACTTATCTCTCCGACCTGCGTTTGGTAAGCCATGTTTTCGAAGGGATAGACCATTTGCAACGCTGAAAAAAATCCGAGATCGCCGTGATTGACACGCGCCGACTGATCTTCCGATGCTTCGGCGGCGACTTTTTCGAAAGGCTCACCTGATGTTATCCGGTTTCTCAGTTCAACGATACGACTATACGCACGTGCCGTATCGGCGGGTGACGCATCCGGCCCTACCAGTATGAGGATATGCGATGCGCGGATTTCTTCCTTGAGCCGTTGGTAGGCCATTTTCGCGAGACTGTCTGCAAGGCCGTTGCCGGGCAGATAAGGTTTTCGCAATTCATCCCTGTACTGATTGAATTCACGAAGGAAAGCAGCCGTTGTGTCCATTCCCCTTGCCCGGGCCTCTTCTACTTTGAGTTTGAAATTCACGTAGAGCGACAGATATTCTTCAATTTTATCAAGGGTATAATCCTGTTCGGGGTCCTGGTGATTTTTCTTGTAGAGATAAATGAACTCATCGACCAAAACCGGGCGGTTATTTATTCTAAACAGCTCCTGGGATTTGCCGGGCGGAGTTGAATTTGACTGGCCGAATGCAATTGCAGGCAAAATGCAAAGCATCAGCAAAAGCGGGCGTAGGCTCATAGGCAGGGCGAGGCGTGAGATCACAGAGTTTTAGTCAAACGGCAGACATTGCGTCCGCTTCGGTTCTGATATTCAATTTTATCCATAATTGACTTTACAAGACGGATTCCCAATCCACCTTTTCGTTTCTCATGGATGATGTTGTTAAGGGCAGGTTCGCTGAACTGGTTAATGTCGAAAACCGTACCGTCATCAATTAACTCAAACACGAGGGGTTTATTGTTTTCCACAAGGATGTGGAGTTCGAATATCTCGTCGGGATTACAATGGTGCGCATGAATCATAAGGTTGGAGCACATTTCGTCCAATGCCAGTACGATTTCGCTGATGACAAGCTCGGCGATGCCATGGTTCTTCAGGGAGCCCCGGATAAAATCCCGAACACCCTTCAGATTTTCGATGCTGCACCCAACTTTGTACTTATAATTCATTGACCATTTGCTTTGCTTCAACCTTGTCTTTTCCAATTTTCAGAAGTTCGTTTAATCCGAGAATGCTGAACGTATTGGCTACCTTTTCATTCATACCAAAAAGGACCATCCTTATTTTTCTATCCTTAAATTCTTCGATGTAGGACATAAACACCCCCAAGCCGGCCGATGAGATATAGTCGAGCGCCGTGCAATCGATGAGAATCCTGGAATAGCCCTCACCCACACTTTTGGCGATGGCAAGATCCAATTCAATGGAAGAACTTGCGTCGATTTCCCCGATCAGCACGAGAACGTCCACTCCTTCTTCCTGTAATCGCTTAATGTGGATCATAGGTTTTTAACGTTAGTTTTATTTTTAATGTTCGTACTTATTTCTCCCGATTCTTACCTGAACTTGACGATCATAGTTGTGTAATCATCGTTGATATTTTGTGTTCCTGTGAACTCGTAAAGCCGTTTTATGATATGATCCTGGATCTCCTTTGCCCCTGCGTCTTTAACCTCCAGAATGATCTCCGCCAGCTTTTCGTACCCGAATTCCTCACCCCGGCTGTCCTTTGCTTCAGTAATGCCGTCTGTGTACAGCACCATAATATCTCCCGGCCGGTAGCCGAATTCGTTAGTCTGGATAAAGTTGCTGTAGCTCTTGTTACGAACCATGCCGAGCGCAATTCCTTTGTCTTTGAAGAATTCGGCCGTTCCCTTTGTTGAATCGTAGAACAACACCGGACAATGGCCTGCACGGGCATACCGCACCACCTTGTCAATATTGTCAATACAGAAGTAGGTAGCCGAGATGAAAGAGCCGCGCTCGAGGCAGGAAACAAGGGCCTGGTTCGCGCGCACCATGAACTCACTGGGTTCGATGTCGTTTTGAGCGAGGCTGTGAAAAATCCCCTTCATCTGAGACATATGAAATGCCGCAGTTGTTCCTTTTCCTGAAACATCCGCGACGATAAGCGCCACCAGCCGGGCACTTATACGGTTGGTATCATAGTAGTCACCGCCCACTTCGTCGGCTGATTCGGAGAACCCTGCAACCTCGAAGTCGTCGTCCTGATCCAGAATTTCGGGCAGCAGGCTTTTTTGAACCGTCTTCGCAATCTTTAATTCCTCCTTGTAACGCTCATTTTGAAGCGCTTCCTCCATTAGACGGAAATTCTCAATTGAAATACCCGCCTGGTTAGCAAAAGTAGATACGATCTTTGTCATCTCCTTGTTGAACCCTTCAGGCAATTCCTTCAACAAAGCTAACGTGCCAATGTTCTCACCCTTCACATAGATCGGGAAAGCCAGAATTGAACGGAAACGACTTCCTTTCAGCGAAGCGAGATGTTTACTGAGGTTTTTGGTTTTATCCGATCCCTGGTCAAGAATGCCTTTGATGTTCAGGTGCCTTAAATGCTCCGTGATTTCAATAGCCTCCTTTTCGGAAGTCTTATAGGTAAAGAACTTGTTTCCGTCGGACAGACCATGGATCTCAAGCCAGGCAGCGTCCGCGAAGACGGTACTAACGGATGCTTCCAGCAGGATGTTATAAACACTTTCCTCATTCTGCTCGGTTTGAATCGATTGGCTTATGCGCTGGAAGTTTACCACTTCCTCCAGTTTCTGCTCAAAAACGGAAGTTGTCGGCAGGTTGAACAAGATAACCAAAAACGAAAAGGCGCTATAAATAGCCACGAATATGATCAACCCCTGGATGAAAAGATGGCCCTTATAATCCGTGAAGAATGGCGTAAGCGCCCTCAGGTCTTCAACCGATTTTGAGTTAATGAAGAGAATGTACAGGAGGTAGAAAATGGTGAGCAGCAGCAACAAGAGACTTGTCCATTTTTGCCGGAAATTCAGGTAGGCCACCCATTTCATGTTTCCTGAAAGCACGACTCCGGTCAAGACAAGAATGCCGAGCACGATGCCGAAAAGCCAGTCGATCCGGGGGAGGCTGAACGTGTTATACAGTAACGTGAGGAGCAGGCCGATTTCGAAGAAAGTCCAAAGGCGAAGCAGCCATTTCGATTTTTGATAGAGGATGAGCCGTTTCCACGCGGTAAACGCCATGATCAAAAAACCTAACATCAACCCGAGGTTTATCAGGTAGATGAAATCGCGAAAAACGGCAAGGTTTGTAAGCCGGGTGTCACCCATCAGCGATTCGAACAGCCAAACACTCAACGAGATGACCGTAGCAACAAGACCGGTTGCAAAAACCCGCCAGAGGAGATCGATGAAATTAAGGATCTCATCCCGTTCAATTTTGAGCTTGTAATAGTAGAAGACGGAAAGGATGAACAAATTCAGGAGGAGGCCGGGAATCCAATGTGGTACCTCCTGTTTGACGTTGCCCGTTGACGCGGTGAATACAATTGAAATGTCAGTGAATACAAGAGCCAACCAGGTCAACACCCCGACAGTGAAAAGCAGACGAATAATGGCCTTTGTCCTCACAAAGATTGATCAATAAATCAAAAAAATAGGCCAATCAGGCGATTGGCCTACAATTATAGGAATAATGGTACAAATCGAACAGTGATTTATCCCCGCGCAGCCGACTACTTACGGCTATAGTTAGGGGCTTCGCGGGTGATCGTAACATCGTGCGGATGACTTTCGACTACACCTGCCGCCGTTATCTTCACAAACCGTGCTTCCTTGAGCTTCTCAATGTTGGGAGCACCGCAATAACCCATACCAGCTTTCAAACCGCCCACCATTTGATACAACACTTCAGAAACAAGCCCTTTGTAGGGTACCCGTCCCGAAATCCCTTCAGGAACGAGTTTCTTGACATCGTCTTCGACATCCTGAAAGTAGCGGTCCTTTGAACCCGTTTCCATCGCTTCAAGTGAGCCCATACCGCGATAAGTCTTGAACTTCCTGCCTTCGTAAATGATAACCTGGCCCGGCGCCTCTTCTGTTCCCGCGAGGAGGGAGCCGATCATAATACAGTCCGCGCCCGCGGCAATTGCTTTTACGAGGTCTCCGGAAAACCGGATCCCACCATCGGCTATAATTCGCGCATTCGATCCCTTCAGCGCTTTCGCTGCTTCATACACCGCCGAGAGCTGCGGCAACCCAACACCAGCGACAACGCGGGTGGTACAAATGCTTCCTGGTCCAACGCCGACTTTAATAGTATCTGCCCCGGCCTTTGCCAGCGCCAGAGCCGCCTCGCCCGTTGCCACGTTCCCTGCTACCAGGTCGATCTCAGGAAACTTCGACTTCACTGTCCGTGTCGCATTCAATACGTTAATCTGATGGCCATGCGCCGTGTCAATACTGATGACGTCAACACCTGCTGCTTTCAGCGCCTCGATTCGCTCCAGAATGTCGGGCGTAACTCCGATGGCTGCACCAACCCGAAGTCGTCCATACTTGTCCTGGCAGGCATTCGGCTTGTTCTTCTTCTTCTGAATATCCTTGAATGTAATGAGACCCGTGAGCCTGCCGTTCTTGTCGACAATCGGCAACTTCTCGATCTTGTATTTTTTCAGCGTGCCTTCAGCCTGATCAAGCGTGATGCCGTCGGAGGCGGTAATGAGATTTTCGCGGGTCATAATATTCTCGACCGGCACGTCCATATCTTTTTGAAAGCGGAGATCACGGTTAGTGATGATGCCTACCAGCTTGCCGCCACCGTCGACGACGGGAATTCCGCCAATGCGATATTCGCGCATGATCTTTTCCGCGTCACGCACAGTTGAATGAACCTGTAGCGTGATTGGATCGAGTATCATCCCGCTCTGCGATCGTTTCACTTTTCGAACCTGCTCTGCCTGCTGTTCAATCTTCATGTTCTTATGAATGAATCCCAGGCCGCCTTCGAGCGCGATGCTGATCGCGAGGTCGGCCTCAGTCACAGTATCCATGGCTGCTGATACGATTGGAATGTTCAGCTTGATGTTGGAGGTCAGAAAGCAGGAGGTGTCTGTTTCCCTTGGGACCACTTCAGAGTATGCAGGCACGAGCAATACGTCGTCGTAAGTGAGCGCCTCAAAAAGGAATTTGGATGTATCGAGTGACATGGCAAATAATATTAGGATTCATTATTTGCCGGGCAAAGGTAAACTTTCCGTATCAATTAACCAATTTCCTCATGTTCGCGGAGAAAATTATTGTATCCCGCTGGTGGACTGTCAATTAGTACGACCGACACGGGCCGGTTTCAGGATTTATTATGCATAAACACTTTGCAGGGAAGGTTGTGCGCTTTTAG
>CBKWFZ010000116.1:0-8342 GCA_966673785.1 uncultured bacterium | reverse complement strand
GGCAGGCCTTGCAGTCCGAACCTTCAAGCAATGCCTTACCGACAAGGTTGGCAGACGCTTCCATGTTCGCCTGGTGGCCCTGAATTATTTCGGTAACATCGTGACCACGCTCAAGATAATCGGCGGTAAACGTTACTGACCTTGGATCGATGCCGTTGTTGATTGCACCGTCTTCAGTGTCGCGCACTGATACTGCATAGTTGAAGACGGAGTTGCCCCAGTAGAACTGACGATTTCCTTTAAACGTGATGTCGACCTCGGGAAGATCGTTGCCGGCAATGACCTTGATCGTTTCCGAGGCGCTTTCCCCGGAAGGATCCGACACGGTAAGGGTAACGTTATATTCTCCCGGCGTGGTGAACGTGTACGTGGCATTAGCATCGGTTGACTTTTTGCCGTCGCCGAAATCCCAGTTGTAAGTCAGGTCGTCGCCGTCGAAGTCTTTCGACTTGTCACCGCGGAAGTTGATGGTGAATGGCGTCTTACCAATGGTCTTGTCAGCGGCTATCGACGCAAGCGGAATCCTGTTGGCGGATGAATACGTGATGTGGATCAGCCGCGCATCCATGTTTTGGGCAAACCAGTTTGTTCCGTACTCGAGCGCGTACATGTCGCCGGATGGACCGAATACGATGTCGACAAGGTTATTAAACAGCATTCCCGGAAGGAATCTTTCCATCCTTACGTAGTTGCCATCGTCGTCCAGCGTTACCGCCATCACCCAACCCCGCATCCAGTCGTATGTAAAAAGTTTCTTGTTGTAATATTCCGGGAACCGGTTGACGCTTTCAGGATATTGATCAAGATAGAACACGGGGCCTGCCATTGCGTTTCTTCCGCCTTCGCCTACAAGTGGAAATTCCTCCGACGCAGAATACGGATACCAGATCAGTGGCGGAACGGCTTCAGGCAACTCTTTAGCTCCGGTATTGTTCGGTGAAGTGTTAACCGGTTTCTTGGGATCGAATAGTGGTCCCGACTTGTTTTGTCCATAATCGTAGTCATTATAGGGGGCGTTATTACCAATGAAATAGGGCCAGCCGTGGTTGCCGGCTTTTCTGGCCTGATTGACTTCGTCATACCCGCGCGATCCGAATCCAACGCTATCACTACCTGCATCAGGGCCTACGTCGCCCCAGTAAAGATATCCGGTGCGCGAATCGACCGAGATCCTGAATGGGTTTCGGGTACCCATGACGTAAATTTCGGGCCGCCCCTGCGACGGATCATGAAACAGAGTGCCTTCCGGAATCGAATACGTACCATCATCCTCGGGTTTGATTCTCAGGATCTTGCCCCGGAGATCATTAGTGTTTGATGATGACTTTTGAGCATCCCACGCAGAACGCCCCTCGCGCTCATCCATCGGTCCGTAACCGGTGTCACGCGGACTCGTATTGTCTCCGGTAGCAAGATAAAGCAGCCGGTCCGGGCCGAATTCAATGGATCCTGCCGAGTGACAGCATTCGTCACGTTGCGTTGGTATGGTAATCAGAATTTTCTCGCTTGACCGGTCCAATGTGTCGGCCGCAAACGTAAATCGTGAAAGTCGCTGAACAGGTTCGGCGCCTATAGGTGAGTAGTAAAGATAGATCCAGTTGTTCTTCGCATAGTCCGGATCAATAGCCAGGCCAAGCAGGCCGTCCTCCAGCTCACTGAAGACAGGGAATGTCGTGACCAGTTTGACTTTATTCTCATTCTTCTTGTAGAGCTTTATTCCGCCACGACGTTCAATAAACAGCACGTCTTCGCCGGGGAGCATATCGAGTTCCATCGGCTCGTTCAGATTAAATTCAAGCACCACTTTCTGAAAACGATTTTCTTCTGGTGCCACACGCGAATTGTTGTAGTTCACCGGAATCCCTTCTCCGGCCGCGTACTGTATTCCGCCCCACAATAAACTGAGAAACTCCGCATCCTGGTAACACTCCGCAGTATGACCAAGCCCGGTATACCACGTCCTTCCTCCGTCGAAATCGCGATACCACGCGATGGGATGATTTTCACCATTAGTTCCGCCTTCGTACGACTTTTCGTCAAGATTCATAAGTATGTTGATCTCCGGACGGATGTCCTTGAAGTTGTACCATTCATCGGTTCTCTTCCAGACTTCGGGCAAATGTTTTGTTGAGATATGATTGCGATCGGTAACCTGAATCGAGGCATCACGGACGTTGGGATTATTTGGGTGACCGTTAAAGTAGGCGCCAACCAATTCTCCATACCACGGCCAGTCGTATTCGGTATCTGCCGCGGCATGAACACCAACGAAACCTCCGCCTGCCTGGATCCACCGGTTGAGTTCCAGTTGTTGTGCGTCGTTGAGTACGTCTCCCGTTGTGTTCAGAAAGATGACTACGTTATAGTTCTTTAATGTCTTTTCGTTGAAATATTCGCTATTTTCCGTCGTGTCGACAGAGAATCCATGTTGTTTTGCCAGCGAACGAATTGCTTCTATCCCGGCAGGAATCGATTCGTGACGGAATGATACCGTTTTGGAAAACACGAGGACTTTTATATCCCGGGTGTCACGGGTAAACCAGAAATAGGCTCCGGTCACCAAAACGACGAAGCCAAGAAGGATGATGTAGCGTTTTTTCATTCCGAGTAATGAAAAGATGTTAATTGAGTCAATTAGACTCAAATATAATGTAATTTTGGACCCAAACAAGAATAGCGAGATATGGAGAAGCGGATTGCCATGTATTTCAGGAATCTGGCATCGACATCGGTACCACAATTATCGATCAATTGTGTGATTTTCGGATTTCATGACAAGCAACTGCATGTAGTGGTAAATAAACTTCAGGCCGGGAAGCGTTCCCTGCTTATGCTTCCCGGCGGATTTGTTGGCCAAAAGGAAGACGTTGCCGACGCGGTGCAGCGGATCGTGCGCGAAAGCACAGGCCTTGAAAAAATTCTGCTTCGCCAGTTTGCCGTCTTCGGGGAGTCCTCGAGAGCGTTTCCCGATGAGATCGATCTTTTTCTGGAATCTTTTGGTAGCGGGGCTGAGACTGCGCGTGCATGGTTTTCAAAACGATTTATCAGCATTTGTTACATGGCGCTCGTAGATTACGAAAAGATCGAACTTAATCCGACGCAGTTCCACGACGCTGCACAATGGCTTCCTGTCAAAGGCGCAAAAGCGCTGGCCATGGACCATACTGCCATAATAAGGGCCGCGCATGAATCTTTGAAAAAAGAATTCCCCTATGCGCCACTCGCTTCCAACCTTCTGCCTGCGCGTTTTACCCTTCCCGACCTCCACGCACTCGTTGAAGCGATACTGGAACGGCCCGTGGACCGGCCGAACTTTCGAAGAAAAATCCTTAAATCAGAGATGCTGATCAAAGTCGGGCAGAACACGACCGGAAAACGCAGGCCGGCAGATCTGTACGCTTTCCGGCATGGTCGAAAAACGAGTTTGATCGACGAATACAGGTTCGGATTCTGAAGCATACTTCGATATGAAAAAAGTCTCTGAAAAAAGTGATCCTCGAAGTACAAAATGAAGAATGGCATCGTTATTTTGCGGTAACCAGTTATGAAATACGTCACACTGTTCTTTCTTATTATCCTTCTTGGATGTGCGGCACCGGCTCTTGCCCAACGTGACGTCAACACAAGCTCGGCCAGAGCTGCCTACAATATGCCTACCGGCTATGCGCAGGTTAAGAAGGCCAAGAAGAAAAAGAAGGCCAAATTCCGGAAGAACAAAACTGTTAAGATCAAACGGAAGGAAGCCAGGAAGAATAGCACTGACGCCGCCAGGCATCGCAGAAAGTCATTGTTCTTCTGATGTTTACCGGGGCCGACCCGCGTTCTGCAAATCGTCCAGATTACCAATCCCGGCCGCAAACAACGGATTAAATACGATGGTCACGTTCCTGGAACAAATCCTATCTTTAGGTCATGCTGATCCGTCGGAATACAAAAGCGTTCAAGACCATTCATTCAATTGTTAACGCGTGCGCGAACCGGCCCGACAGGCAGGATATGATCCGCGTTTTTATTACCAAAGCAGGTGACTCCGTAAGTGACAGAATTGATACCGCCTCAATCCGGGAGGGCGCTGACCTGTTTTACGAAATGACCTATCAGGCTGTACTCGCCAACCTTGATTCCGGAAACCATCAACTTCATGAGAGCGAGGAAAATCCGGGTCTATTTTTTTTCCACAGGGGTGCGGGCAAGACATGGGATGAAACGCCTTTTGAATTCGACGAAATTGTCTTGACTGAATTCAAGGATTTGGAGAATCTTCCCGTACCACGTAAGAAGGTCAAACCCGGGAAGTATGATATTGCAGCAACAGCAAAGCGGAAGCCGGTCGACTCCAATAAATCGAAAAAGCATTCGAACAAGGTTCAAAATCAGAAACCGGAAGCCGCGAAGCCAAAGCCGGTTGAGAATCAACCCAGATACAAAATTAAACACAAGATAGTATTCACCAACCTCAAGGGCAATGTGGGGGCTGGTGGCCAGGTTACAAAGAAGGACGTGCTTGATTATTATGACGGATTCGCCGATTTCATCCTTCCACATCTTCGGGATCGCGAGCTGTCCGTCGGGCTTGGAGATCAACGCAATCAAATCGTCCCGCTTACCTATGAGATCCTGACGAACCGCCATATCACGGACTTACCGGATTGGATCAAACGACAGCAAACGCGAAAGGGAGGCGAACAGATACTGATGTGCGACGACCGTGATCATCTGCTGTTTTACGTCGAGAGCGGTTGTTTTGAATTCTATGCATCGCCTGCGCGGATCAAGTCAGATAATCCTGATTATCTGGTGATACATGTTGATTCTCCGGACTTTGAGCTTGCAAAAGCAGTGCATGTTGCGATTGAAGCAGAGGTGATCCTGAGAGGGCTGGGGCTTTCCCCGGTGACGAAAACCGATGGAAAATCGGGTCTGCACATCTACGCCCCGCTCGACGCGAAGAGCGACTTCAAAACTGCGGAGTCCGTCGGAGAATATGTTTGCAAGCTTCTCCGGCTTAAACTTCCCGATAACGTTGGACTGGGCGACACGAGTGGATACATATATGGAAAAGTGTCTCTTGATTTCACGCTGGGCAAAGACACGCGTATTCTCGCACCGTATTCGCTGGTAATGGGCGACCATATGCTGATGAGTGCACCACTGCATCCCGGCGAGCTTTCTCCGGATTTACGGCAGGATGATTTTACGATCTCCGCCATGCTTAAACGAAAGAAGGTCGGCTCCGATCCTTTTGTACAGCTCAATAAGGGAAAGGTCAACGCAAAGGCTACGCTTGCGACACTCGATAAGTATTATACATTCCTCGTTTAATCACAATAAGGTCCTGGATACGGTGAATATGGGATCTAAAACCTTGAAACTTTTGAACCTTGAAACTTGAATCTCGAATCTCGAATCTCGAATCGTTTCCTGTTAGCGCGATGTGAATAGAAGCATTTATTGTTCTTCCCGAATAGCTGCATGACATTAATGCGTTGAAACGAAAAAAAATCTGTTCTAAAAAATCATGCCAGGATAACGGTCCGGTGAATATTTGCGACTTTAGCTGTTATCCCAAAAGGAACCGGGAGTAAAAAATGTTAAAGAAGCAGGTGAATCATGCCGGGTTTATCGAAGGAGGTGGAGAGGCTGGCGAATTGATCCGTTCAATTGATTGGTCGAAAACATCAATAGGGGCTGCTGTCTCATGGCCACAGAGTCTCAAAACGTCAATTACTACTGCCTTAAACACACGATTTCCGATCCTGATCTGGTGGGGGCAGGAACTGATTCTAATTTACAACGATGCCTATATTCCTATTTTTGCAGGGAAACATCCGCAGGCAATGGGAAAGCCTGGTCTGTCACAGTATGGCTGGGGTGAAGACGAGGTGAGACGTGTGATCGAGCCGATGCTTCGCGGCGTGATGGAAACCGGAAAGCCTACCTGGTCTGAAGATCAGCTGCTGATCCTGGAACGTAACGGTTACCCTGAGGAATGCTACTTCACATGGTCATACAGTCCGATCTTGCTGGAGAATGGGAAAGTTGGCGGTGTACTGACAATTGTTACGGAAACCACGCAACGGGTGATCAGCCAGCGCCGGTTGAATATACTCAGGGACCTGGG
The DNA here is from genome assembly GCA_966673785.1 of uncultured bacterium. Taxonomy (GTDB): domain Bacteria; phylum Bacteroidota; class Bacteroidia; order Cytophagales; family Cyclobacteriaceae; genus Ohtaekwangia. The sequence continues at coordinate 2,221 of CBKWFZ010000116.1, read as the reverse complement.
CGAGAAAACGCTTGAAGCAAAAACACTAAAGGAAGCCTACAAGAATGTCGTCGAAGTCCTGGATGCCCATCCGCTCGACCTCCCTTTTTTTCTGCTGTACCTGCGCGAAGAAAACGAAAACATGCTCATGCTATCAGGGATGTCGACGAGGCTGGTCAGGAATTCGTATAGCCCGCAGTCATTATCGCTCCATGAAAATGAGTCCGGTACATGGCCGGTATCCGGAGTCGTCAGGTCGGTAAAGGAGGAGGTTATACATAACCTTTCCGGATTCATCGGCGAAATCCCAAGTGGTGTCTGGCGCGAATTGGTTGATATGGCTTTCATCACGCCAATAGTGGGTGCCGGACAAAAAACTCCGTACGGTGTGCTCATCACCGGCATTAGTCCACGGCTCGAATTTGATGATGCATACAAAAGTTTTCTGCGGCTTTTGACAGATCAGATTGCCACTGCCATTTCAAATGTTCGTACGATCGAAGAGGAACGAAAACGTGCTGAAGCGCTGGCTGAGATCGACAAAGCAAAGACAACCTTCTTCAGCAACATTAGCCATGAATTTCGAACGCCGCTTACCTTAATGCTCGGTCCGCTCCAGGAAGTGTTGGAAAACGCTGCGGCGCTCAACGATCACGACCGCGCAAACCTGAAGACGTCGTACCGAAATTCGCTGAGGCTACAGAAGCTCGTTAATACACTGCTGGACTTTTCCCGCATCGGCGCGGGAAGGTTTAAGGTTTCACCCGTTGAAACAGACGTTGCAAGACTTACTGCTGATCTTGCGAGTTCATTTCGCTCTGCCATCGAACAGGCCGGCATCAGTTATGTCGTCGTTTTGGAACTGCAGAACCCCTGCGTTCTCATCGATGCTGATATCTGGGAAAAGATTGTGCTTAATCTCGTTTCCAACGCGTTTAAATACACGCGTGAGGGGACGATTGAAGTATCGCTGAAACAAACGGACGGATATCTTCTTTTGAAAGTCCGCGACACCGGAGTAGGTATTTCCAGGGAACACCAGTCACGGGTTTTTGAACGCTTTTACCGGGTGGAAAACCTTCAGGGCCGAAGCCAGGAAGGCACAGGCATCGGTCTATCGATGGTAAGGGAACTTGTTCATCTTCTCGGAGGCAGGATTGATCTCGAAAGCGAACCTGGCATCGGTTCGACTTTTACGGTTGAAGTACCCGTGGAACAAAGGTCGTTGCAGGAGCAGCCACAGGTGTTGCCTGAAGCCAACGGACAGACTACATTACGGGAAGCATTTGTCGATGAGGTCACTTCCTGGGACGAGGGACGACTATCTGCAGGCCGAGGTTTGGGTGAGAACGGTAGCCGGGGGAAAGTACTTGTTGCGGATGACAATAGCGACATGCGGGATTACATTCAGCGTCTGTTGCAGGATGATTTTGATGTATATATGGCGTCTAATGGTGAGGATGCTTTCACAATCGCGCAGGAGGTGCGGCCTGACCTTATTTTGAGCGACATCATGATGCCAAAGCTGGATGGATTCGGGCTGTTGAAGAAACTGAAGTCCGGGCTTGCTACAAGATTTATCCCAGTCGTCTTTCTTTCCGCGCGTGCGGGAGAAGAAGCCAGGGTGGAAGGGCTCGAAGCCGGTGCTGACGACTATCTCGTTAAACCGTTCTCTGCCAGAGAGCTCGTGGCCCGAGTCGCCAATCATGTTGCAATCGGAAAAACGCGGGGGCGTACGGAGAGCGCGTTCTTCAATTTGTTTCTGCAGTCACCCGCGCATATTCACATTTTCAGAGGACCGGAACATATCGTTGAGTTCTTTCATCCGCTCGGTATATTGATCGTGGGAAAAGATCTCACCGGAATGAAGATACGGGAGGCGTTGCCTGAAGTCGAAGGGCAAGGCTATTTTGAAATGCTCGATGAGGTGTACCATAAGGGAAAAACTTTTTCACTGACTGAGACACGTGCGATGGTTCGCGGCGAAAATGGCGAGCTGAATGAGCACTTTTTCAATATTACCTATCTGCCCTGGAAGGATGCGGATGGAAAGATTCAGGGAGTCTTCCAGTTTACGATCGACGTGACGGAACAGGCGCGTACAAATCAAAAGATTAGAGAAAGTGAAGAGCGATTCAGAATATTAACAGAAACGATTCCTCAGATTGTATGGATCGCCGGCCCTGACGGACGAATCGAATACCTTTCACGACAATGGGAACACTATACGGCAGTGTCGATA
>CBKWFZ010000115.1:0-8378 GCA_966673785.1 uncultured bacterium | reverse complement strand
CGGCCCATTCCTGAATTTGCTTGTTTGCTTCAGGCAACTGGTTATGGGGACCAGTTACAGTATCAACGACATACCTTCCGGCCGGTAATTCTCCTGATAAAAGTCCTGATGTCGCCGGAGCATGTTTGTCCGTAAGGTATCCAACTATCGTTGATATGCGGCCAACTGTCATTCTATCCGTGTTAAGATACTGAATAAAAGGTGTCTTTAAGACGCTGTTCAACTTTTCCTTGTCTGCAATCGCTGCCAGTATTTCAGACGACAACGAGGCAAGTTTGTCAAATTCTGTTTCAAGGCTCTTCCCGATAAATCTGGCAGCCTCGCAATATTCAATTCCTAGGTTGTAAGACATCTTTCCCATCTTCAAATAATGTATCCCTGATATGTTGACCACGTGAACAAATATTAAACCGCAACGACAAGACTCGATGACAACCAAACTTCTATAATTTGCCCTCGAAAGCCTTTCTCAATGTCGGGATATCAAATTTCTTCATGCGCAGGTAGGCGGCGGCAACCCGCTGTGATTTTGCACTGTCTTCATCGGACATATAAACGGGAAGGATAGACGGCACAATCTGCCAGGATACCCCGAAGCGATCCTTCAGCCATCCACATGGCCCTTCTTCGCCATCCACAGTGAGCTTACTCCAATAGTGATCAATTTCTTCCTGGCTATCACAATACACCACGATGGACATTGCTTCGTTGAAGACAAACTTGGGTCCACCGTTCAGCGCAATGAAATGCATGCCATTCAATTGAAATTCGATTGTCATCACCGCTCCCTCGGGCTTCCCGTGGAATTCGAAGCCTTCCTTTCCGTAGCGACTGATCCTGCCGATGGAAGCATTCCTGAATATAGTCGCATAAAAATTCGCTGCTTGTTCTGCCTGGTCGTCATACCATAAGCAGATGGTCATTTTATCTGTTGTCATTCTCATTGTTTGTTAGTCGTGCAAAGAACAGGAGGGCAGATTGATAAGGCTTGGAAAAAATCGACAAAGTTTCTCCAAACAATGTTTTCTTCATCACCACGCTTCACGAAGACACTGGGTCGAAACCCCGTATATCGCTTGAATTCATTTGAAAAATGTGCTTGATCAAAATAGTCGTGATCAAGTGCGGTATCAGACAATCTTTTATTCCGGCCGCACATCGATTTAATTGCGTCCGTAAAACGAGCCAGATTCGAAAATGCCTTAGGTGTAAATCCGGAATAGTGTTTGAATTTCCTTTCAAAATTCCGCTGCGACATAAACACCTCCTTTGCTGATTCACGATACATCTCCCGTGCTGTTGATTGACACGACGATATTACCAGGGACGGTATTCGGCCGATGTCACCTCCCGTCCCCGGCAATCTTTCCAACAAAATCTCATTGATGCATTCCAGATCACATCCGTGGTCAACTATCTCCTGACAGAATCGAGCCAGTTCATCCGACAACGAAGTACAGTCATAAACTCTGTTTGTAATCACATTCGCAGGGATCTTGAACATCAACGGTAGCGTTGAGGGGTAAAGCGTGAGACACAACATTCTAAAGTCGTTGCTTGTACGGAAACGCCACCATTTGTTGGACTGACCGAGAAGTAAAACGCTTCCTTTCACTTCATCATTCACTGGCCTGACATATCCTTGTCTGCAAAAGATCAGCGTCGGGTATTGGCTGGCATATGTTCTGAATATGAAATGGTCACCGTCATTCTGGTTCGCCTCACAGGTCCATAGACGTTTTACAAACTTCCTGCTAAGGTCAGCATTGGCGTCGAGCGTCCGGTATCTGATGTAATCAGTATTCATAGCGGCTATGTTTTACCGTTTCAAAAGAACAAAATCTGCACCTGAGGGAACAGGTGCGAGAACGACATACAAGAGGGTGGATTCTGACAATAAAGCTGTCTATAGATTGATTAAGTGATCGGTTTGTTGATCGCCTTGAAATCGTAGCCCCCGAATAATTGAAACGCAACATGAAACTTCCCGAAGGCATCCTCTCGTTAAAAGCATATTGCCCTACAGATTATGCGAAACACCAAGCGACCAAATTCCGAATTGAAAAGGCACATATCGAAGTTTGTTACCTTAAATGATCAGGAATTCGAACTCGTGTCCTCCCACTTTAAGTACCGAACAGTCAGAAAAAAGCAATACCTGCTGCAGGAAGGTCAGGTGTGCACCTCTGATTATTATGTTCTCAGCGGCGCTCTGAGGCAGTACCACGTTCATGAGGGACGGGAACGAATTGCTCAGTTTGCCTTTGAAGATTACTGGATCAGTGACTGGTATTCGATACTCAACCAAACGCCCAGCCAGTTTAACATCGACGCCATCGAGGACTCTGAAGTGCTGGTGATAGACAAGAATTCCTTAGACCTGGTTTTCGAAAGGGTTCCGAAGTTCGCTCATTTCTTTAGAATTATCTTTCAACGTGCTTTCGGCGCGCAACAACACCGGATCTCATACATGCAAAAATCGGCCGAGGAATGTTACGCCGATTTTGCAGAGCGATATGGACATTACGAACAACGTGTATCCCAGGCGCAGATCGCGTCCTTTATCGGCATCACCCGGGAATCATTAAGTCGAATCAAAAATCAGACGCTCCTCAAGCAACGGAAAAGATATTCTTTGACGAAACCAGCCCATTGAACCAGGTACGTGATGATTTTTGGCTACCTTCATCTCGCACATCCATCAGGTTCCTGATCACTGTGAACGCCCTTGCCTCACTGGCTAACAGTTCCGCCAGCTGGTCTCGCAAGACTTCACTTTTCAAAAATATACGACCTGCATGACGCAGGCTAAAGTGTGAGAAATGTCACACGTTTTTGTTATCATTTTTATCAGGCCCCGCTGACACAGAGAGCCGACCTTTGTCAAAAACAAAAAACATGCAACGACTCTTTGCCACACACAATGATTGGACCGGTCCTGTTATTCGCTTAACAGTTGCCGTCGTTCTCTTCCCACACGGCGCGCAGAAGCTTTTAGGCTGGTGGAACGGTCACGGATACATTTCGTCAATGGAATTTTTTACGGAACAGGTAAAACTACCTTACTTTTTAGGATGGCTGGTCATTATGATTGAGTTCTTCTGTCCGCTATTCATCCTTGCCGGCTTTGCAACGCGCCTGGCAGCCCTCGCCGTACTTGCGGTGATGACCGGCGCAATTATCACCGTTCAGCATCAGTATTTTTTCATGAACTGGTTCAACGACCAGCAAGGTGAAGGCATGGAGTTCTTCCTGTTAATGATCGGGCTTTGCGTGGCGCTTATTCTGAATGGCGGTGGAAAGCTTTCTGTTGATGGTCCTTTGATCGACCAAAGATTGTATCCCAACAGGGCCTCTCAACCTGTTAGCGCAGATTTCAATGGCGATTAAGTACCAGCATGGAGCCAAAGGATGTTCTGCCGCGACAGTCATGTCGGTATCCGACTCTGGCAACATGATTGATCGGATGCCGAAATAGGAGGACAATTGCGCAAGCAAATAGCTGTCTGCATCAAATCCGACCGCCAAAGGCCCATAGAGAAAGTCCCGTTTGTCATTTCATTCTTTCTCTTCCATTCCAAAATTGCCGAAACCGGTGCGTGAAGTCTCGACGAACTGTGACTTATATCACTTCATCTGTGGTGTTTCCTATCGCTACTTTGTGCTTTGCATAGCAAGCGTGAGAAGGTTGCGATGGAAAATGCGCTAAACACCTGCAGATGTCTGCCCGATCAAATAGACGAGGATTTCGCGATCGAATGTTTAATACGCTATTCGCTATAGTCGCGTTTGTCATTTTGCTGCTCGCGCTGATCGGAGTCGTCCTGCAGGGAATAAAACTTGACATAAATCATTAGACCGTCGGGAATATTTATCAGACAACATTCAGAGCACTTCCGTATCTTTAGTTTGTGAGGTTCAAGGCGACTTTATTTGCGCTACTTTTTGTCATTGGCGTTAATGCGCTGACCTTGCAGCATATTTACAGGGTGCCGACCCTGATCCACCACTTTTTTGAACACAAACAACGTGACCCTGATGTGTCGTTCCTTCAATTCTTAAGCGCACATTATTGGAAAGGTCACGGGGACGATGGCGATCACGCCAGGGATATGCAACTTCCATTTAAAAAGGCATGCTTCTCTCAGGCTTCGCAATTACTATTCTTTCAGGTCGAACAACCTCAGTTACTTCCGGTTCAGAAAGTGATTGAGTTTCCTTTGTTCTGCTATACCGAGACGTTTTTCAATAGCCATCTCGATTCTCACTTCAAGCCCCCGCAAAGAGCATTCTGCTAATCGAGCCTATCGCACTACGCGCATAGGCAGTTTCCGTTTTTCATTTTTCATTTAACATCTATGCTTGAAAGAATCATTCGATTCTCTATTGAGAACAAACTCATCATTGGCCTCTTTGTCATAGGTCTTATCGCGTGGGGAGCCAGGGAGGTGGCGCGACTTCCAATTGATGCAGTACCAGACATCACTGACAATCAGGTGCAGATCATCACCGTTTCCCCTTCATTGGGAGCCACGGACATTGAACGACTTATCACATTTCCAATCGAGCAATCCTGCAGTAACATACCTGGATTAAAAAGTATGCGCAGTTTTTCCAGGTTCGGTTTGTCATTGGTGACAGTGGTATTAAACGACGACATTGATGTGTACTGGGCCAGGCAGCAAATCAGTGAACGGTTACTTCAATTCAGGCAAACTATGCCAGAAGGAATTGGGTCGCCGGAGATGGCACCTGTTACAACCGGTCTGGGTGAAATATATCAATACGTTCTCCGGCCCAGGAAGGGCTACGAGCATCTTTACAATGTCATGGACCTTCGTACTATTCAAGACTGGACAGTAAGGCGTCAGTTACTGGGGACACCTGGCGTTGCAGACGTAAGCAGTTTTGGTGGTAAGCTGAAGCAGTACGAAATCGCAGTCAAATCGGAAAAGCTGAAGGCGTATGGGGTTACCGTCGCCGACGTATTCAATGCATTGGAGAGTAACAACGAAAATACCGGTGGCGCCTATATTGAAAAAGGTCCCACTGTCCTATACATACGGACTGAAGGACTGACAAGAGGAATCCATGACATCGAAAAGATTGTGATCAAAAAGTTGTCCAATGGCGCACCTGTATTGATGCGCGATGTGGCTAACGTCGGCTTCGGTTTCGCGACCCGATATGGCGCTATGTGTTACAATGCTGACGGCGAAGTAGCTGGTGCTGTCGTGATGATGCTTAAGGGAGAAAATTCTTCTGCCGTTGTGAAGAACGTGAAGCAGAAAATTGAAACGATTCAAAAGTCTCTTCCCGAAGGAATAGTGATCGAACCTTTTCTCGATCGCACCAAAATGGTTAACAACGCGATCAGTACGGTGAAGACAAATCTGATTGAAGGTGCGCTCATAGTGGTGTTCGTCCTGGTGTTCTTTCTCGGCAATTTACGCGCAGGTCTTATCGTCTCGTCAGTTATCCCGCTGTCGATGCTTTTTGCTATCATCCTGATGAATCAGTTTGGCGTAGGCGGTAATCTGATGAGTCTGGGGGCCATCGATTTTGGAATAATTGTGGACGGCTCCGTGATCGTTGTTGAAGCCATTCTGCACCGCTTCCAGCACTCCAAACACTTTGCAAAAATTGGATTGATGACACAAAATCAGATGAATGAAGAAGTGGGCCATTCGACTGCTTCCATGATCCGCTCCGCGGTATTCAGCCAGATCATCATCCTGATCGTCTACGTTCCCATACTCTCACTGGAAGGGATTGAAGGAAAGATGTTCAAACCAATGGCCTTTACGGTCGCGTTTGCAATTCTGGGAGCATTCATACTCTCGATTACCTATGTGCCAATGGTGTCTTCACTATTCCTGAGTAAAAAGCTCAAGCATAGTAAAACACTAGCCGACAAAATGATCGCCTGGCTTGAGCGAAAGTATCAGCCTTTGCTTGCCTATATCCTGTCTGTACCCAAAATGACACTCGCAGCGACTTTCCTGTCGTCCATTTTGGCAATGGTAGTGTTGACTCGCCTGGGAGGTGAATTTATTCCGGAACTGGAAGAGGGTGATTTTGCAGTTGATACACGGCTACTAACCGGAAGTAATCTATCAAACACAATCAACACCACGCAGAAAACAGCAAAGATTCTATTGGAACGATTTCCAGAGGTCGAAAAAGTTGTCACGAAAATTGGCAGCGCCGAAATCCCCGTTGATCCAATGCCCCTTGAAGCGTCTGACATGATGGTAATTCTGAAAGATAAAAAAGAATGGGTATCGGCGAAATCATTTGATGAGCTTTCCGAAAAGATGGGGAAAGAGTTGTCCGACATCCCCGGACTCAATGTTGGATTTCAGTTCCCGGTGCAGATGCGGTTCAATGAGCTAATGACTGGCGCACGACAGGACGTAGTATGCAAAATCTTCGGTGAAGACCTTGATACGTTGACCCTTTACTCCAAAAGATTGGGTGAAATCATTTCGAAAGTCGACGGTTCGGCCAATCTGTATGTGGAAACAGTCACGGGTATGCCGCAGGTAGTGATAAGTTATGATCGTAATGCAATGGCCATGTATGGGCTCACGATCAAAGACGTGAACAAAACAGTAAACGCAGCATTTGCCGGACAAAGCGCCGGCCTGGTATATGAAGGCGAAAAACGTTTCGATCTTGTCGTCAGACTTGAAAAGGAATCGCGCAAGAACCTGCGTGACATTGAAAACCTGCTCATCCCTGTGGACGCCTCAACGCAAATCCCGTTATATCAGGTTGCCAAAATTGAGGAGATCGTTGGACCTAATCAGATCCAAAGAGAAGATACAAGACGCCGGATTGTCGTCGGATTCAATGTACGTGGACGCGATGTGCAGACTATTGTAGAAGAACTGCAGGAAAAAGTAGATACCCAATTGAAATTGCCAACGGGATATTCAATCACTTATGGAGGTACATTTGAAAACCTTAATGCAGCCAAAGAACGTCTTGCTGTCGTGGTGCCAATCGCATTGGCGCTGATCTTTCTATTGTTGTACTTTGCCTTTGGCTCCATCAAACACGGATTGCTTGTCTACAGCGCAATTCCGCTATCCGCAATGGGCGGCATCTTTTCCCTCTGGCTCAGAGATATGCCTTTCAGCATCAGCGCAGGCGTGGGATTCATTGCACTGTTTGGCGTTGCTGTACTCAATGGGATACTTCTTGTGTCAGAATTCACTCGCCTGAAAAACGAAGGATGGCATGATATCAAGCGCATCATCGTTCACTCAACTAAATCAAAACTCCGCGCAATTCTGATGACGGCATTTGTTCCGTCAATGGGCTTTATTCCAATGGCCATTAGCACAGGAGCAGGCGCAGAAGTGCAGAAGCCACTGGCTACGGTAGTCATTGGCGGGTTGATGATTTCAACGCTGCTCACGCTGTTTGTGCTACCGGTATTGTACGATCAGGTGGAAGAATACAAAGTAAAAATACCGAAGTCGCCGAAAGCTGTTCTGATTGCGCTGCTTTCGCTTGTGAGCATTGCAAGTGTTCACGGACAGAACAACGTTTCGCTGGAGGATGCGCTATCGATGGCAGTGAAAAACAATCCGCAGGCTAACATTAGCCGGCTTAATGCAACCTATTTTGAGAAATTGAAAAAGACAAGCTTTGATCCTGCTCAAACCGCGGTAGAATTCGAGCATGGCCACATCAATAGTACGGCTATTGACAATAAGTTTTCTGTATTTCAAACATTCGATTTCCCAACTGTCTACAGAAGCCAGTCTCATATTAATAAGTCAAACTTTGTAGTCAGTCAGGCGGGAATGCGGTTAAATGAATGTCAACTCAAAGCAGAGGTAAGAAAGCTTTTTTACGAACTACTTATCTATCAGCAACGAATTGAACTGCTCGTTCAGGCTGATACGCTTTATCGTCAATTTCGAAACAAGACTGAAAGACGCTTTAGGCTTGGCGATGCTGACGTATTGGAGAATGCAACAGCCGCTAACCAGAGACAACAAATTTTAAATCAGCTGAATTTGGTCCGGGTCGATTATAATACCAGATTAAATGATTTTCAGCTGTTGCTGAATACAGACACATTAATGGTGCCCCAGTCCAACAACCTGGTCTATCCCATGACCCTGGTTGATTCCTCTATAACACAAAGTCCATTCATCCAACTGGAGGCAGCCCTTCTTGACCGTGCCAAAGCAGAAGTTAAGCTACAGAAAAGCAGGCTTTACCCCGCGCTCACTTTTGGGTATAACAACATTTCCTTCGTAGGAAACCAGGTCGTCAATGATCAGGCGAGATATCTGTCCAGGAGCGATCGGTTTTCATATTTCACCGTCGGTCTAGGTGTCCCATTGTTCCACCGCTCG
>CBKWFZ010000114.1:0-8408 GCA_966673785.1 uncultured bacterium | reverse complement strand
GAAGAGTCGAAAGCTGGATTTCGCATACCTCGATGGATCGAGCACAGACCGCAAGGAACAAGTCGAACGATTTAACAAGGATAAGAACCTCAAGATCTTCCTTATCTCGATCAAGGCCGGGGGTCTGGGACTAAACCTCACCGAGGCGGACTATGTTTTCATCCTCGATCCATGGTGGAATCCTGCGGTGGAAGCTCAAGCGGTTGATCGAGCGCACCGTATCGGGCAGAAAAACAAGGTATTCACCTACAAGTTCATCACGCGGGACACAGTCGAGGAGAAAATATTAACGCTGCAGCAGCGAAAGCTCAGGCTCACGACCGAACTCATCACCACCGAAGAAAGCTTTATGAAACAGCTCACGCGTGAGGACATTGAGCAGATGCTAACCTGATCGTTGTCGCGATTTCGTACTTTTGTTGCGGGCCGGCATGGCATTCGAAAAGAGAACCAATTCATGAAAGATAAAGTTGTAGTCATTACCGGCGGAAGCTCCGGCATTGGCAAAGCATTGGCTGAGGAGTTTGGACGGCATGGGTCCCGGATACTGATCACGGGAAGGAACGTCGCGGAGCTCGACAATGCAGTATCGGAACTTTCCGCGAAGGGATTAGAGATCGCCGGTTTTCGCGCCGACGTCAGTGTTGAGGACGACAACCGGAAGATGGCCGCGGAGGCAATGCGACGTTTCGGGCGCATCGACATTCTGATTAACAACGCAGGCATCAGCATGCGCGCACTTTTTTCGGAAGTCGATCTCGACGTGGTAAAGAAGGTGATGGACATAAACTTTTATGGCGTCATTTATGCGACGAAATATTGCCTTCCCGAGATAATCCGCAACAACGGATCGGTCATAGGTATTTCTTCGATTGCCGGATTCCGCGGTCTGCCCGGTCGCACGGGATACTCTGCGTCGAAGTTTGCGCTCAATGGTTTTCTTGAGGTATTAAGGACGGAATTGCTGAAGACCGGTGTCCATGTACTGACGGCATGTCCCGGCTTTACAGCTTCGAACATCCGCCGCCGCTCTCTGAACCGGGAAGGGCAACCGCAGGGGGATTCGCCGCGACCGGAAGAAAAGATGATGACCGCCGAAGTTTGTGCGCGCCACATTTACAACGCCACAGTGAAGCGCAAACGTACGCTCATACTCACGACGCAAGGCAAACTGGCTGTGTGGCTCAACAAGTGGTTCCCTTCCCTTGCAGACCGTATGGTTTACAACGTAATGGCTAAGGAGGAAAATGCACCGATTCGGTAGGGATTACGTTTTCGTAAGAAATACAAGTTTGACATTGTCTGCCTTAGTGATTGACCTATAGAAATCAATCAGTTCCTGATAGGATTCTGCCGGAAATTCGCCGGAGTTGATCTTAAGACGTCTGAAGTAGATCACCTTGCCCTGGTCGACAACGAACCGGGATTCGTATTCACCGAAAGAAGACTTGATGGTTACGGGCTCGGGAAGGAATTCGGGAAAGATGTCTTCGGGTATTTGATATTCGATTGTATCAATGTCCGTGAACGGGACGCTTACGACCACCTTATGAGTCCTTCTTTCAACCTTCTCGGGAACAAACGAGTTGCGGTTCATGAGATTAGGGGTCAGGAAAATTCGCTTACCGCTGACGGTGGCAAGATTCGGTAAGGATAGATTCACGGACACCAGAGCAACGGGCGCTCTATCCTCATAAATTGTTTTCATGCTATACGTCTGGATGTCAAAGGCTGGGATACGCACATTCTTTTGTATCCAGGTCTTCTGAGCATCGGCAGCTGACATTGTATAGTGGCCAACATGGGCGTCGTCGTAACGGGCTCCCCTGTATCTGGTTACAACGGCAGCAGAGCCGCGGCCGTTAGTCCCCATGGTTACAGCGGCCTTTCTAACGAGAACATCGTTATCGGCGCTGAAGGCAGGAGTCCTGACGAGTTTGCTACCGTTTTCGGCAATCAGATGTCCATAGCGGTTTTGAGTAAATCGGCCAAGGTATCCAAAAGGCGTTGTCTGGCTGGTGCATTCAAGCCAGACCGTATCTTTTTTGTGCGGGACCGCCACGATAATATGGTTTGACTGGTCGTTGGGGAAATCGGTAAACACGTCACCTTCACCTTCACCTGCCATTATCGTTGTATAGTATCCTTTGATACCGACCTCTTTCAGCAAGGCCACCATGTAGTTGGACAATGCTTTACAGTCGCCATAACCCATCTCATCGACGACACGGGCCTCAAAGGGTTGCAAGCCACCGATTCCGACCTGAATGCTTACATACCTTGTCTTGCTTTGAAGGAATTCGTATAGAATCTTAATCTTCTCATAATCGGATTTTCCTTCTGTCAGAGTTTTGACCTTTTGAACGGTGGCTTCTGAAAGCTGATCGCGACCGGCGTTCAGACTCCATTGCCATTTCCCAAAGTTTTCCCAGCTATCCATCTTTCCCGGGTAGCCGCCATATTCGAAATCAACGGGACCAGCGAGAACAGTTGGAACAATCCTTTCGAGCGCTGGGGATAGCTTTTCCCAGCGTTGCGGTTTGAAGTTTGTATACACCCATTCGAGGCTTTCATTGCTTCCGATAATGGTTTTTGTCGGTTCCGTAGCATTCACAGTTTTGTATCGCGGCTTCAGCTCCGGCGGGTACAAGATCGTGTAGACAGATCGTTGAATCGAGACTTCGTCGTCATTGTAAAGGTGCCACGTCGGAAAGGAGTAGAGGAATTTGTTTTCTACCTCATACTCGAACTCAACAGTATAAGGGAACACATTATGCGTAAGATCTATGTATTTGATCCGGTTATCACTGAACAGAGAAAATCCGTCATAGGCGCTCCGATCATAGATCTCGGACGGTTTCACCTTCCTGATCAGCTTTCCGTTCGCGTCGTAAATAGCGGCCTTAAGTGACAAGATTCGTCTTGTTTTGTCATAGCCTACAACTTTTTCCGAAAGCCGTTTTCCGTTTGGATTCAATATCGTAATAACCTCACGAACTCGGTATGAAGACTTGTCTTTTGCCAGTACGCGGAACTCAAAAATTTCCTCGCGGATTACACCGTACATGTTTTTCGTCAGATCCTCCGGGATCGCCGAAACGGGAAAGACCGGGTCGGCCGCGAAGACAACGTGAGCTGCGAGTAGTGCTATCAAAAACAATTTCGATCTCATCCTATATTTTTTTTCTGAGGACAATCTGTTCAGATTGTTTGGCGACCACCTGGTTGAAGTATTCACGAAGGTTAGGATACTCTACCTGGGTAAAGAGGCTTTTGTTGACCGAGAAATTGCTTGTAATCATAATCGTGTTGCCAATACGATTGATGTTATAAATGTACCGAGAAGCGTTTTGTGGAAGCATTATCATTCTGGACTCAGGCAGTTCATCAACATCGTAGCCTTCCGGGATCTCAATTTTGAGCATGTATACTTCATCCGAAGGAAAGCCGAAATCAACCGGATACTCCCGCTTCTCAAGTTTGAATGGATTAGCGGTCATTTGACCGACAACAAATGGATTAACATAAATAACATCCCCGGCGGTAGTGGAATGGTTGTTGATATGTAATTCGAAATTCTCTTTTAACGACTGTCCGATGTCTTTGAGGTTTTCGAATTCTTTCTTTGAAATTTCCCACTCGCGTCCCGCGCGCAACTGATTCAGGTAATCTTCTTCTCCCTTGGTAAGCAATTTTTTTCGTTCATTTAAGGCTTTATATCCCGTATACTCGACAGCCATGCTCCCCTCGAAATGTCCATCTGAATGAAGTTTCAGATCGAGTTTATGTACAGATTTAGTTTTAATGGATGGATTGACATCAATCCAGCGTCCACCGGCCTTAGAGATCACGAATCCCTTCCCGTTCAAACATCGCTCTGGAAGAATATCAGCCGGGAGCATCGGTTCGGTCTCATCAAGAAGTAACTGCTTTTCGTCAAATGTCACGAGAACTAAAACGTAGTTGAACTGTGATGACACTGGGATGTGTTCGCGTATAAACCCATGATCTCTCGTACTGATTAGAACCGGCTCCGCAGTAAATCCAGCTTTTTCAAGCATTGAAGCAAGAAGGAGATTTATTTCCGCGGAGTTTCCTTTGCGTTCTTCAAGGACTTTTTTCAAAACGCTCCTCGTGAAATCCGTCGAGACATCGTCCAATGTAACGTTGGTTTTGACATAATTATGGATCGCCCGAATCTTTTCTTCCGAGCTGGACAACCCTCCGGTTAATTCATCAATCGTCTTTTTTAGGTAGCCGTTGCCCGTGACTTCACCGAGAAAATCGCTATTGTCCGCATAAAAAGTATTTATATCGTCCCAAGTTCCCATATACTTCTTCATCGCCTGCTGTGGAAACTGGGTAAAGGCGAGTTCAAAATTAATGCGACTCAGGTAGTCTTTCGTTGTCGTGATGAAAGGTTCCGCTTTGAATGCTGGTACTTCTTTTGCAACCCAACGGTACCTGTGTTCCTGAAAGTCAAGCTTCTCGGTGTATGATGACGTACCACCCCCTCGTAGACTTGAGCCCACATCACCTCTGTAACGAAGGGTAATACTCCCGGCAGTTGTTTTATGTTCGTTAACATCAAACGCAATGTACCCCTGCGTGTATTTGTCATAGTGAAACCACTCTGGAAAAGTCGCGCGATATTCGGTCAAAACAACGGGAATGTCGTATTGAAACTGCCATCCTTTGTAATTAAAAACAAAGTCTGAGTATATCGTATACGTGTATTCAATGACCGACCCTTCCTTGGCGTTCGGCAACGTGAACTTGGTCAGTTCATTATTCTTGTCTACCTGCTCCTTGAAGACCGACTCGGATTTCATTTTGGTTTCGCTGATCTTCCCGTCAACGAGGTTGTAGGTGACCGCCTTGAGACCGCTGATCTTCTCGTCACTGTTGTTTGCATGATAGGTTTGAATTACATGGTCCGCGTAGCTAAGGCCGTCTTTCCGCAGAATCTTGATTCTCCGAAGGCGTTCGAAAACCACGCGCCAGCCTTTTTCCTGATTATACTCAAGTGAGCTTTGACCAAAATCGACGAGGATCACTGCTGCTGCTGAAGTATCGGGATCATACGTGGTCATTTTGAGCTCCTCTATTGAGACATCTCCGAACTTGGCAGGAGCCTTTTGCGAATAAACGGAGATCAGGATAGATACATAGACAATGACTGTAACCAAAAAAGATTTCATACACCGGGTGCGTTAGTTAGGTTTCGCTCCTAATTTTACACAAAAACTGCGAGATTCAAAATGATTGTTGCCCGCGATCTTGCATACCTTTGTGCATTCCTTTAATTCATTACAGCTTTGGCCAAATCAAAATCAACATTTTTTTGTCAGTCCTGCGGATATGAGTCGTCAAAATGGCTTGGAAAATGCCCGTCCTGCTCTGCGTGGAATACGTTTGTCGAAGAGGTAGTCGTCAAGAACGAAACGTCTAAGACGGAGTGGAGACAAGACACCGCCAGGAGCAAAACGATAAAGCCAAAAACCCTTGAAGAAATCGAAACGGGTTCAGAATACCGCGTCGACAGTGGCGACGCCGAACTTAACCGCGTTCTCGGCGGCGGCATCGTACCCGGATCGCTTGTCCTCATCGGCGGAGAACCCGGCATAGGGAAGTCAACGCTCATGCTACAGGTCGGCCTTCGCGTGAAGAACATGAAGGTGCTCTACGTCTCGGGTGAAGAAAGTGAACAGCAAATCAAGATGCGCGCGCAACGGCTTGGCTATTCTTCCGACCAGTTCTTCATGTTAACCGAAACCCAAACACGGAATATTTTTACGGCCATCGAAAGTGTGCAACCAGACGTGGTGGTAATCGATTCTGTTCAGACGCTGTATTCGCACGTACTCGATTCGAGTTCGGGCAGCATCGGGCAGGTAAGGCAGTGCGCCGCGGAGTTTATGAAGTTCGCCAAAGAGACGGACACTCCGGTTTTCCTGATCGGTCACATCACAAAAGACGGAATGCTTGCCGGCCCGAAAGTCCTTGAACATATGGTGGATACCGTGCTTCAGTTTGAAGGGGATCGGCATCTCTCATACAGAATACTCCGGACGACGAAGAACAGGTTTGGCTCAACCTCGGAAATAGGAATATATGAAATGCAGGGAAACGGACTTCGGGAGGTTAGCAACCCGTCAGAAATCCTGATTTCCCAGAAGGAAGGACAGTTGAGCGGCGTTACCATTGGCGCAACCATAGAAGGAAACAGACCGCTGCTTATTGAGATCCAGTCCCTGGTAAGTCCGGCATCCTTCGGAACACCCCAGCGCACACCCACCGGTTTCGATCACAAGCGTCTCAATATGCTCCTGGCTGTCCTTGAAAAAAGGTGCGGATTCAGAATGGGGACACAAGATGTATTTCTTAACATGGCGGGTGGTATAAAGGTTGAAGATCCGGCCATCGATCTCGCCGTTTGCGTCTCGGTTATCTCATCCATGGAGGAAATTCCGATTCCCGATCATATCTGCTTTGCGGCCGAAGTCGGCCTTGGCGGCGAATTACGCGCGGTGAACAAGATCGAACAACGCATTTCCGAGGCGGAGAAACTGGGATTCCGTGAAATCTTTGTTTCCCGCTTCAGCCAGCGCGGGATTGAACAGTCAAAGACAAAAATCCAGGTCCGTACTTTCGCCCGGCTTACCGAAGTATTCGAGGAACTATTCGGATAGGACTCCCTTTTCCTCCCCGATTGATTGAATATTATAGGTTTATCGTTTCATTTGTTCCATGGAAGAATTTTTCACCAACACGTTTGGGATCAGCGAACAGTTCTACAGCTACATCCTTTTGCCATTGCTGATCTTCCTGGCACGCATTACCGATGTTTCCATAAATACAATCCGTATCATCTACGTTCTCGGTGGGCGGCGCGTAACCGCGACTCTTTTGGGTTTCTTTGAATCGTTCGTGTGGCTCATGGCGATCAGTCAGATTTTCAACCACCTCGACAACTGGGTGTGTTACGTTGCCTACCCGGGGGGATTTGCAACCGGAATTTTTGTTGGAATGGTTATCGAAGAGCGCATCGCCTACGGTAAGGTTATCGTTCGGATCATTACCCGGAAGGATGTGGCCGGGTTGATGAAATACCTGAATGGTGAAGGACTTCGTTATACCCACGTCGACACCATCGGACCGGATGGCCAGGAGAACCTTGTGTTCACCGTACTGGAACGGGAACGGCTGGATGCCCTTCTCGGAACGCTTAAGAAAAATCTGCCGACGGCGTTTTACACTGTAGAGAAAGTTAATCGTGCATCGGATGCGGCGTTTCCGGACAAACAAACGTCACGTGGCCCGTTATCCTGGCTCCGCAGCGTACGACGTGAATAGTAATTTCCCTGCTTTTTGGAGGAATAATAGTTACCTTGTGCGCCTATAAACCCCTTTTTATGAAAATCTTTCGTTTTCTTATTTTATCCGTTGTAGCATTTGCGTTCACGCTGGCGCCTGCAGGCCTGAAGATGCAGTATACTTTCAAGGTAGGTGATCAGTACACCTGGGAGCAAAGCACCAAACAAACGATCAAGCAAAATGTGATGGGAATGGAGCAGGTTGTTGACAACTTGTACTCCGGGTCCTTTCAGCTTAAAATAGCGGAGCTAACCGCATCAGGCGCCAAGATTGAAGCGCGTTATAACAAATTGAAGAATGCAACCAAGTCCCCCATGGGCGAAACTGTAATGGATAGCGAGGGCAGTCAGGAAACTACCGAGAATAAAGTGTTCAAGGCACTTACCGACAAACCCTTTTTCATCTTTATGAACAAACGCGGTCAGATCGAAAAGATGGAGGGTGTCGATAATCTTTGGTCAGGATTAGGCGCGCTCGGACTTGATGAGAACACGCAGAATGCGATGAAGCAGTCGCTTCAGCAATTTATGAGCGAATCGGCACTAAAGGCTACTTTCGAGCAGGTTCTGATCACGTATCCGGAGAAATCGGTCGCGAAAGGTGAGGCATGGTCGCTCAACAGCGAAATGCCAATGAACATGAATGTGAAGAACACGTGGAGCCTGGCTGAGGTATCCGGATCGACGGCAGACCTCACGGGTGATGGCGTCTACACAACTTCGGACACAACCAAGACTATTGATCTCCCTGGTGGACTGAAGGCGAGAACAGCGCTTTCAGGAAAGCAGGCGATGAAGTCGAAGGTTGATGTCAAGTCCGGTTGGCCCACCAAAATGGATGTGTTGTCTGAGCTAAAAGGTACCATGACACTTCTCGCAGGCGGAATGATCCCTGAAGATATGGAGGTCCCGATGGAAATCCTTTCGGAGACGACTTACACGATCACAAAAAAGTAGCGAAAACAAACTCGATCAAGGAAAGAGGAGCAATCCTCTTTTAGTGGCGAAAGGGTTAGTAATGCATGGATAACT
>CBKWFZ010000113.1:0-8442 GCA_966673785.1 uncultured bacterium | reverse complement strand
AATTTTCACCGGACCATTGATTGCAGCGCGTATCCACAAGGGATGTATCTGGTGAAGGTGCAAGGAAAATACCGTCAGAAGACGGTGAAGGTCGTGCTTAAATAGATTCAACTGCGGCTGAAGCCGCGGACGCTCTTCACGATTTTGAATGGAGAAATCCCGGCACTTGCAGGTGCCGGGATTTGCCGATTTCAATGAAGGGGAGATCTTGTTGTTTCGGATATCCGGCGCACAAACATTTTCGAACTGATCGTGTGGCCACTGGTTTGCATCAGGCGAGACATGTACTCGTATGCTAAACCATACGAAAATGCTTTTGCGTATTCGCGGGTTTTCCGTAGAAGTCTGTTTGTGTCTGAAAGTGTTCTACGCTAATGAACAAGGAAACAAATTTCTCTATGCAATCGAATGATGAACGGATTAACTTTATATCTTTGTTTAGGCTCGCGCCAGCGACAACCTTTGGTAAGTAATGCTTTGTAAATGGTCCTGGTCTAAAGTTTTTACTTTGAAAGATCAAAAAGACATAGAGAAAAAATGGGTAGCTGATCTTACGAGTGGTGATGAGGAAGCCTTTATTAAGATCTATAGTTCCTACTGGCAAAGGATATTTTCTGTCGCTTATCAGCGAGTTCGTTCCCGGGAGAAAGCAGAAGAGTTAGTGCAAGATGTGTTTCTGAAGTTATGGGAAAGACGTGCGACACTGAGAATCGATGACGTTGGCAGTTATCTGTTTGTTGCTATAAAGAACGCGGTGATTGATGATATCCGAAGTGGTATACGTTTGAACAAGTACACAGAGTATTACCGTGTCTTTGTCGAGAAAAATTCAGCGGACTCGACGATGGAGTCCGTAAGGGTTTCCGACCTTGAAAATGCAATCGTGAACGGTCTTTCGCAGTTGCCCGAGAAGACTCAAATTGTCTTCAGGCTAAGCCGGATCGAAAACTGGCCCCTCGAAAAAATTTCGAATCATCTGAATCTGTCCGAGAAAACAGTGGGATATCACCTTACAAGAGCCTTGAAATTTATGCGCAGTTATCTCAAGGAATTCATCTTCGTTCTGCTGATGATTGTCCGCTAGCACTCCTTTATTGTGCTTGACTACTTTTTTTTTGTTTTTTTTCGTTTGCCTTGAGGATATTTCAGGTTCTCATCGTCTTTATAGTCCAGGTCGTGTACGAGGACCGGTAATTTTAACTTTTCTGATGAAAGACGAATTTCAAAAATTGCTGAGCCGATACGTTGCTGGTCGATGCACCGAGGAAGAAATCCGTGCCATAGACGAGTGGTTTGAACAAATCGCGGATCGTGATCTGCAACTAAATCCGGACGAGCGGAATGAAGTCGAACGGAGGATGTTGAAGGAGGTATTGTCAGCTAAAGACCGTCGGAAAAAGCGAAGGTTCCTCGCATCTGTGAGCTGGAGGATTGCCGCTTCGTTGACACTTCTCGTAGTGGTGGCGTATCTGTGGACGAGGAAAGATGACGAACAAGTTGCTTTCCTTGAAGAGCATCGGCATCGGCAGGAAACAGGCGAAACTGTGAATGAGATTACGAACACCGACGGATCGGTTCAAACGATCACGTTGCCCGATAGCAGTTTCGTTGAGCTTTCTCCAGGCAGTACAATACGATATGCCAGACGTTGGGCCGATGCAACACGTGAGGTCTGGTTGACAGGAGATGCTTTCTTCAACGTCAGGAAAGATCCCACACGTCCATTTTTGGTATACAGTGGGAGTGTGGTCACACGGGTACTTGGGACCAGTTTTTCTGTTTCGGCGCCTGCCGGCGCGAAGAGTGTCGAAGTCATGGTGCGAACCGGTAAAGTAAGTGTTTTCGATAACGCACAGCGTGTTGCTCGATCTGAGAAGACCAGACCGGCGGATAGCGTTGTTCTCAAGCCAAATGAAAAAGCCAAGTACTACATTGAGCACAAACACTGGGTCACTGGATTGATCGATAAGCCTAAACCGGTGACAGTGGATAATATCGATCGCAATTTTATTTTCAATGATACACCTTTGAAAGAAATCATCGATCACATAGCTGTGTACTACGAGATCGAGGTAATTGTTGAAAATGAGGCTGCCGTAGATTGCAGCTTTACCGGTGATGTTTCCAGAATGGAACTTCACGATATGCTCACAATTATTTGCGGATCAATTGGTACCCGTTATGAGGTTAAGGGGTCAAAGATCCTAATAACCGGCGACGGATGCCAGCCCTAAACCTTTACTAACCCAAACAACAGAAAGTATGAACAGCAACTCTACTTAAAAGAAAGGCCGGCAGTTTTTAATCGCCGGCCCCTGTCTTTGCCTTTATCCGGCCAGATAAATGCAAAGCGTTTTGTTACAACATTTTCGTCGTTTTCACAAAACCTTACAATCTATGAAATTAAAGCTGTATCAGCAATGGTATGACTATATACTGTTTGTTATGAAAATCTCGACCATTCAACTGGTGATTTCCGTGGTACTGGGGTCGGTGGCGCTTGCCAATACCGGTAAAGGGCAGGGCGTGCTGGAGCGGGAAATTACCGTGAATGCCGAAGAGGTAGAACTGCGGCAAATCCTCCAGGAAGTTGAGAAAGTTGCACTCGTGAAATTTGCATATAGCCCCCGGATGATTCGCGTGCGTCAGGTGGTTTCAGTTAACGCTCATCAGGAAAAATTAGGAGAAGTCTTAAGCAGATTGCTTTCGCCTCTTGCTCTTTCTTACCGACTAATTGATGGCAGGATACTGATCTACAGGACTCCTGTTGAGACCGAATCAATAAGTGAGAGTCCGGAAGGGATCAGTGCCATTCAGGTGTCCGGAACGGTAACTGATGAAAACGGATCAGCACTTCCCGGCGTGAACATCGTCGAAAAAGGAACTTCCAATGGCGTTACTACAGATGCCGATGGGAAATACTCGTTGTCTGTCGAAAGTGAGAACAGCATTCTGGTTTTTACATTCATCGGCTATACCGCTCAGGAAGTTCAGGTTGGTACGCAAACCACATTGAATGTTTCGATGACCCCGGATGTTCTGTCGCTGCAGGAGGTCGTTGTGATTGGGTATGGAGAAAAGAGCCGGAAACTAATGACCGAGTCTATCGGGACGGTAGCGTCAAAGGAGATTAGTCAGATTCCTGTTGCTTCTGCAGATCAGGCTATCCAGGGCAGAGTATCCGGCGTTCAGGTGACTGCAGTCGATGGCACGCCCGGAGCACCCGTAGCGATCAGGATCCGGGGTGTTGGCACTGTAGGTAATGCGCAGCCGCTATTCGTTATTGATGGAGTACCTGTCGGTAATAATTCAGCTGAAGTCACCAACCCGTTGTCGACCCTTAATCCAGCGGATATCGAAAGCATTTCTGTATTAAAAGACGCATCTGCATCTGCTGTTTATGGTGTACGCGCCGCAAATGGAGTGGTTCTTATCACAACCAAGCGTGGCAAAAGCGGCAAGCCTACGATTGGTCTGGACAGTTATTACGGCGTACAGCAAATCGCTAAATTCAATGAATACAATTCGACAGAAGAGTGGCTGGCGCTAACGCAGGAAGCATATGATAATTCAAATGCGCAAAACAACCTGCAGCCAGGTGATCCGAACTTTCGGGTACTTCACCCAGATCTCGCCCCTGGCAGCCAGGTGAGGGAGCGAAGTAATGAAATAGCATGGCGAGAAGCAGCGCTGAATACGCCGGCGCCGATTCAAAACCATAATCTTAGTATTTCAGGAGGTGGTGATAATAACAATTACTTCATTTCCGGCGGTTACTTCAATCAGGAAGCTACGGTTCGTAACTGGGATCTCGATCGGTTTACGTTCAGGGCCAACTCGGACTTCAAGGTCAGCAAGCGTATTCGAATTGGTCAGACGTTTACAGTCTCATATCAAGAGCTAAACAGAGGAATGAATGGTGGTGGAGATGGCTTCCTTCTGAGAAACGCGACGGCAATGCCACCCTTCTTCAATATTTATGAGGACCCTAACAACCCTATTCCCGATAACCGATATGGTTATGACGGTAATGCGAACCTCGCAGGCCTGACGGTAGCCAACCAGGTTGGCATCAATGAAATAATGTACCATACGGACAGGCAAACCAGGTTGCTGGGAAGCGTGTATGGCGAGGTGGATATTTTACCTGATCTTACTTTCCGTTCCGTGGCGTCCGTTGACTTTTCAACTTCGAGAAATGACAGATGGAGGCCGGAATACCTTGTTCATGAAATGGGACTCAATAGACCGCTGAACGAATACTCCGACAACAGAAGTCACGGCGTAAACACCGTTTTCACAAATACGCTGAACTACAATAAAAGCTTTGGAGACCATTCGATTGACATCCTTGCCGGAGTAGAATATCAGCAAGGCAGGTCATCAGGCGTAGGCATCGACAATTTTGACTTCCTAAGCACCAACCCCGATTTCTATCAGGTAGTTTCAACAGGCAGGGCAAATCTATTCGTGACGGCTGGTGCCGGACAAAGTGCATTCGTGGGATACCTCGGACGATTAAGTTACGACTTCAATCAGAAATACCTTTTCACTGCTACGGTCAGAAGAGATGGTACTTCCAATTTTTCTCCCGTTGATAATCGAAGATGGGGAACGTTTCCCTCGTTTTCTGCTGCTTGGCGAATCAGCGAGGAGGATTTCTTCAACAAAGGTGGCCTGATCAGTGACATCAAACTAAGAGGAAGCTGGGGGCAATTAGGGAACTCAAACATTGCCACGTCGTTCCCTCATATCTTCAGGGTCTCCACAAATCCTGACTACGCCCTGGGCGGAAATACGATACAGGCGCCAGTACCTATTAATTTTGTTAACGAGAATCTGGTTTGGGAAACTGTTGAGACTGTTGATGTCGGGTTTGACATCTCGTTGTTCAACAGCCGGATTGACCTTCTGGCAACCTATTATGATAGAACGACGAAAGACTTTTTGTATTCGCTTCCTATACCCCGGCATACCGGATTTGGGTCCACTCCTGTTAACCTCGGGAAGGTTGGGAATCGCGGCGTAGAATTGGAGCTTGGATACAGCAATACCTTTAGCAACGGATTGAATCTTCAGTTATCTGCGAATATCACAACCGTTAGGAACCGCCTTATTGAGCTCGCACCTGGCATCGAAGAGTTTGCTTCTGACGGGACGTACAGAACAGCGGTCGGAAAACCGATCGGATATTTCTTTGGATACAAGACGGATGGAATATGGCAAACGCAGGACGAGATAGACGCCGTGTTTGTGGACGGGTTTGAAGATGCAAACTCGCCGCAGGGCCCGGTTCCCGGAGACGTACGTTTCCTTGACGTAGACGGTCCGGATGAAGAAGGTAATCTGAGCGGTCAGCCTGATGGGACTATTGACTTCAACGATCGCACGTACCTGGGCAAGACCATACCGTCGTATTATTATGGATTCAGTGCGAACCTCATGTTCAAAAACTTTGACGTCAATCTCTTATTCCAGGGCGTTGGAGATGTTCAGATCTACAATGAAGTGCGACGTGATGGGTTGAATCTCCAGGGCGGCGGAAGAAACATGCTGGTGGAAACGCAGGAACGTTGGACGGGACCAGGCACAAGTAACTCTGTGCCACGAGCCGCAGCAGACGATCTGAATTCAAACAATCGTTTTTCTGATCGCTTCGTAGAGGATGCTGGGTTTCTCAGGCTTCGGAATTTCCAGTTCGGGTATAGTCTTCCTGAAAGTCTGCGGAGCAGACTGGGCGGCTTCCAGAGCGTAAGAGTATATCTTGCGGGGACCAATCTACTGACCTTTACAAATTACTCCGGGATGGATCCGGAAGTAATGACATATCGTGAGAATGATAACCAGATAGGGTCAGGTACAGACCGGGGCAATATGCCGCAGCCGAGAATTTATCAGATAGGAGTTCAGTTATCATTCTAAAAAGTGTAAGACATGAAAAAGTTTAGAATAGGAATATTAGGTACTTTTTTATCATTGTCGGCCACCGTGTCGTGCGATGACAAGCTAAACCTGGCTCCGCTGGGTGAATTGAGTTCCGAAACTTTCTACAAGACCTACCAGGATTTTGAAGGTGCATCGCTTGGACCGTATAGCACGATGCTGAATTTTTATTTCGAACAAAATGGTTTGGGGCATTATAATGCGATAGAACGGCCCTCTGATGACAGTCGACATGGCGGTCAGGGACAAGACAGTAACGTTGATTTTATCTGGCTGCCGAACAACGGGGATTTTCGACATATTTATGAGGAGTCGTACAAGGGGATAATGCGCGCCAATGCTATTATCAGTCGAATTCCTGCATCGGAGTTGGAAGAAGCTGACAAGGCACGCTTTGAGGCAGAAGCCAGATTCATGAGGGGCCACTTCTATTTCATACTCGCAACGCAGTTCGGAACACCCCCGCTTGTGAAAGAATCCATTACCAGTCTGGAGAATACGAGAATCGGAAATTCATCACCGGGTGAGATTCTGGACTTTGTGGAACAGGATTTTCAGTTTGCACAGGATAATCTTCCCGCAGTTTGGGACGATGCTAACGTCGGACGGGCTACCAGCGGAGCTGCTACTGCGTATCTGGGCAAGGTGTACCTCTACAGGCAAAAGTATCAGGAAGCAGTGGAGGAATTCGACGATGTTCTTCAAAGCCAGACGTATTCACTGACGACTAACTACGGCGATAATTTTGCGGAAAGCAAGGAGAATAACGCTGAGTCGATCTTCGAGATACAGTTTTCGAGAGGCGACGTGAACCCCTGGCTGCCGGTGGATTTTGGCCTTGAGAACAACAACGATGTGGGACATGCCGGAACCGGTCGAGCAATCAATTTCAGGGCCTCATGCTTTCTGACAGCATGCGCACCCGGAGCGAACGGACAGGGATATGGAAGGATACACGCCACTCAGTCATTGCAAGATGAATTTGAGCCGAACGATCCGAGGATTTTCCATACCTTCTTTGTTGAAGGCGAGGACTATTTTGGAACACCTTACAATCCAGCGTGGTCAATCACCGGCGCTACTCCTTCAAAGTACCTGAGGGACTACGTTACGTACGCCCAGCCCAATGCGGGTTCGAATAATGAGCGACTGATCAGGCTTGCCGATGTGTATCTGATGCTCGCGGAAGCGGAGCTATTAGGTAACAATGATGTAGCTCGGGCCGCAGAACTAATCAACCTGGTGAGGCGACGTGCTGACCCTTCCGGAGAGATACTTCCGGATCGACCTGGCGATGCCAGTGCTGATCAGATGCTGGAATGGCTTATGCATGAGCGAAGGGTGGAGCTAGCCTTTGAAGGGCATCGGTATAATGACCTCGTGCGGTGGCACAATGCGGGACTTATCGACATCAGTACCGATGTTGATTTTGGAAGTACGTTAGCTAACCAGAACTGGAGTCCAACCCACCTATTAAAACCAATTCCCCAAAGAGAAATTGATTTGGTGCCGGAATTGAACCAGAATCCGGGTTATTGATCTACGATTTCAAAGCCGCAAGGCAGAGCAGAGAGTGACAAACTTTGCGCTCTCTGCTTTCTTCCGGTATGCATCAGGATGGATACTGACTAACGTTGTTATAATGTCGCACCGTATGAACGTGATTGAACAATCAAGAATAGAGACGCTTCATCCCGAAAAAAAACGGGGGTATGTGATAACTGCTGATGTTTACGATAAAATAAGAGCCTTCATAATATCATCCCTTCAGGAATACGAGGAGGTACTGTTGAAAGAGCTGATTGATCTGGCTCATCGGAGTATTTTGGCCCCGATCGATAATCTAGCCTGGTACCTGGTGATCGTAAAGCTCGATCTTGAGGCTAGAGGAATTATTACCTGCTCCATAGCCGTTGGTCTGGAGCGAAATCAGATTCTTAGAATCAAAAGAAAGAGAAAGAAGCGTGGTACTCATGGTTAAAATCCGCCGTTTGATGAGTCTTTGGTCGGTTTCCTTCGGATTTGTCGCAGGGACATGCTTCTTGTTGGTGGTTTTGGAATGCTGTTCATCAGAAACAGGCGACCCGTTGTTTCGGGTGAGGACAGGCGAAGATGTTGGAATATCTTTTCAAAACACGATAGACACAACCGATTCTTTGAACGCTATTACCTTCGAGTATATCTACAATGGCAGCGGTGTTGGTGTTGGAGATTTCAACCTCGACGGGTTGCCGGATTTGTTTTTTGGAGGCAATCAGGTTTCATCCAGATTATATCTTAATTCGGGAAATTTAAAATTTGTCGACGTTACACAGACTTCAGGACTGGCAACAGACAGATGGATCACAGGTGTATCTGTCGTCGACATTAATGCTGACGGGCTGCCCGACATTTACCTGAGTGTTGCAGGCGAGGCACCAGTTACCAACAGACGAAACCTTCTGTTTATTCATCAGGGGATAATCAACGGCATACCGGCCTTCCGGGAATGCGCCAAAG
>CBKWFZ010000112.1:0-8447 GCA_966673785.1 uncultured bacterium | reverse complement strand
AAATAAGAACGATGGCGGAAATGGCCGCCAGCAATGAAGTTCCTGAAATTCTTTTTTGGGTGGGATGCGCGGGCTCGTATGACGACAGGTATAAACGCGTAACGATAGCTTTTGCTAAAATCCTGACCGCACTGGATATCAAGTTTGCCGTCCTCGGTACGGAAGAGACCTGTACGGGAGACCCGGCACGACGGGCAGGCAACGAGTTCCTCTTCCAGATGCAGGCGATGAACAATATACAGGTGCTGAACGGTTACGGTGTAACGCGCATTGTAACGGCATGTCCCCATTGTTTCAATACCCTGAAGAATGAGTATCCCGACCTCGGCGGGAAATATGAAGTCCTCCATCACTCGGAACTGCTGAAGCAGCTCATTGGAGACGGAAGACTGAAAGTGGAAGGAGGCTCCTTCGCCGGGAAAAAGATCACGTATCACGATTCCTGTTTTCTCGGACGGGCCAACAACATTTATGAGGCGCCCCGGTTTATTGTTGAGGCCCTGGACGCGGATCTTGTTGAGATGAAACGGTGCCGATCCACAGGCCTCTGTTGCGGCGCCGGCGGTGCTCAAATGTTCAAGGAGCCGGAAAAAGGTTTTAAGGATATCAACGTTGAAAGAACTGAGGAGGCACTTGCCACAGGTGCAACCACCATCGCCGTAGCGTGCCCTTTCTGCATGACGATGATGAGCGATGGCGTGAAGGCGAAGGAACGGGAGGCTGATGTCACCGTAAAAGATCTCGCCGAACTTATCGCCGAAGCGAAGGGTTTATAAAAGCAACTTGTAACGACTATGTTTATTTCCTTTGAACAACTTCCCCCGTCTTCGCGCATTTGGATCTATCTGTCGCCCCGAAAACTGGACGCCGGCGAAACCGGCATACTAACATCCCGCCTGCAAACGTTTAGTGAAGGCTGGGAAGTTCACGGCGCTGCGTTGCCTGCGTCTTTCAGGATCTTCCATGACCAGTTAATCGTCCTCGCGGCCGGCGACGAGACAAGTGGATGCTCCATCGACACTTCGGTGCGTGTGATGAAAGAGCTCGGCGCAGAGATCGGTGTGGATTTCCTGGATCGGAGCCTGATTGCTCTTTATAAAAATGACAGTCTGGTTACGATTCCGGTGTCGCGCCTGAAAGAGTTGGTCAGGGACGAGCTTATAGAGCCACAGACGAAGGTTTTTGACAGTACGATCACGACATTAGGGGAACTTCGAGAAAAGTGGCCCGCTCCGGCTGAAGAAACCTGGCTCAAACGTTTCTTCAAAAATACTGCGATCGAAAAAAACGCGTAATATTTAGTAGCTTTAAAAAGAATTCTATTCGTTATGAGGTTGTCCATATCAGCGTTCGTCATCCTTCTCATTGCCAGTTCCTGCGGGATAGAGAAGAAAGCGCAAAAAGCTTACCTCCTCGGCAAGTATCAGACATCAATAGATCTTTACCAGAAAGTCCTCTCTTCGAGTCCGAACAACGGTAAGGCTAACTATTTTGTCGCCGAGTCTTACCGGCTTTCAAACCGGGCCAAAGAGGCAGAACAGTATTACGCAAAAGCAGGTGGAAAGGGCATTGATGACGACTCCGTCCAGTTCTACTATGCGCAGTCATTAAAAGCCAACACCAAATACGCCGAGGCGGAAAAGGTACTGAACAAGCTTATCAGCGAAACCGATAACGCAGCGTTAAAGGAGCGCGCCAGCGCGGAGGTTGACGGGCTGCATTACCTCGCGCAGCTGGACCAGAAGGAGAATTTCTATCGTGTCAAGAATCTCGAGCTGGTGAACTCTCCGGCTAGCGAATATTCTCCCGTGTTCCAGAACAACGAGTTATACTTCACTTCTTCACGCGGGAATGAGAAAATTTACGAGGCAACCGGTACGCCATTCACTAACATTTTCAAAGTCGCATCGCGGGGTGCCAATGTGGAGATGAACACGCTCGCACCGCTTCCCGACGGAATAAATACCGCGGGCATAAACGACGGGTGTGTTACTTTTTCTCCGGATGGCAGAATCATGATTTTCGCGAAGGGGAACACGAGAAAAAGAAAAGGCGTGAACGCAACGGAGGATGTGGACCTTTTCATATCGCGGTTCCGCAATGGTACGTGGAGTGAACCAACTCCTGCGCCGGGTTTGAACGACCCCAACGCCTGGGATTCTTCTCCCTGTTTTGCGCCGGATGGAAGGACAGTTTACTTCGCTTCAAACCGCCGCGGACGCGGTAAGGAGAGCAGCGGGTATGGCGGAACCGATATCTATAGCGCTGTCATGGATTCCCGTGGCCGTTTCTCCAGAATCCGAAACCTTGGACCGCAGATCAATACCGCCGGTAACGAACTCTTCCCCTATATTGCCGACGACGGCAGGGTTTACTTTGCATCGGATGGGCACCCCGGCTACGGTGGACTGGACCTCTTCGTGTACCGCCGCGTGGCCGGCAAAACGTCAATTGAAAACCTCGGGCAACCGATGAACAGCCCAAGCGACGACTTTGGAATCTTTCTCTTCCGGCCGGACAGGGGGTTCTTCACCTCCAACCGTGAAGGTGGCAAAGGCGACGACGACATCTACACATTCGTCAATGAAGATCCCGAATTGCGCGTAATCAATTACTATCTCCAGGGGATTACTTACGCGCAGGGAGAAAACGATGCGCTTCAGGTTCTGCCGAACACACGCGTTTCACTCCTCGACGGAAATGGCGAGCTTATGCAGGACTACGTCACAGGGAATGACGGCAAATTTCTCTTCAGGGTCTACGAAAATGAGCAATACAATCTGGTCGCGGAAACCGACGGGTACCTTGTTGAAAGAATCGAGTACACAACCGTTGGAAAATCTGTTGACCCGCGCTCTGTAAAAGAGTTGATCACCAATGTTACACTCGACACAACGCTTGTACTAGACAAAAAAGAGCTCAACAAGATCTTTGTCCTGGAGAACATTTACTACCGGTTTAATCAATGGGATATCCAGCCTTCGGCGGCGAAAGAACTGGACAAGCTGGTGCAATTGCTCACAGACAATCCGGAAATAAAAATCGAGCTTGCCTCACATACCGATAGCATCGACGATCACGACTATAATATGCGTCTCTCCCAGCGGCGCGCGGAATCGGCAGTGCAATACCTCGTCCAGCGTGGAATTTCGCCAGACCGTATGATCGCGAAAGGCTACGGCGAAGAAAAACCGATCGCGCGTAATACGAACCCTGACGGTACCGATAATCCTGAAGGTCGTCAGAAGAACCGCCGTACTGAGTTCAAGATTCTTGAGATAGGTACCAAACCCAAACCAATCGAGGACGAGGAAGTTTTTGACGAAGACAAATACTTCCGGGGTGAGTGACAAGAATCTCACGAAGTTCAACCAAAAAAAATCTGAAATGCCGGCTCGTCCGGCATTTTTCTTTGTCCGTTTCCTATTTTTGACCCCGAAAATCCTATCACTATGAACTACCGAATCGAAAAAGACACCATGGGTGAAGTGAACGTTCCAGCAGAAAAGTACTGGGGCGCCCAGACTGAACGTTCGCGGAACAATTTTAAAATCGGCCCGGAGGGAAGCATGCCCAAAGAAATCATCTATGCTTTTGCTTATCTGAAAAAGGCTGCTGCCCAGGCGAACCACGAACTTGGTGTTCTGTCGTCCGAAAAGAAGGACCTGATTGCTACCGTATGCGACGAGATCCTCCAGGGAAAACTTGATTCGGAATTTCCGCTCGTCATCTGGCAAACTGGTTCAGGTACGCAAAGCAACATGAATGTCAATGAAGTGATCGCATACCGTGGCCATGTACTTCAGGGTGGAAATCTGACTGACGAAAAAAAGGCGCTTCATCCTAACGACGATGTAAATAAATCACAGTCGTCAAACGACACGTTTCCCACGGCCATGCACATTGCTGCGTACAAACAGGTTGTGGAAGTGACGCTGCCAGGAATGAAGGTACTCCGCGATACACTGGCGGCCAAAGCGGAAAGATTTAAGACAATTGTCAAGACGGGTAGAACGCACTTCATGGATGCCACACCCCTTACGTTAGGGCAGGAGTTTTCCGGGTACGTGCAACAAATTGACAATAGCACACGGGCGATAAATAATGCGCTTGAAGCGGTTCGCGAGCTTGCGCTTGGCGGGACGGCCGTTGGAACAGGGCTGAATACGCCCAAGGGTTACGATGTACTTGTTGCAAAGAAGATCGCTGCGCTTACCGGTTATCCGTTCATTACCGCCCCGAACAAATTCGAGGCATTGGCCGCACATGACGCGATGGTAGAACTATCCGGCGCATTGAAACGCGCTGCTGTCTCATTGATGAAAATCGCGAACGACATCCGCATGCTTAGTTCAGGGCCACGATGTGGTATCGGCGAGATCATTATACCCGACAACGAGCCAGGATCGTCCATCATGCCGGGAAAAGTTAATCCGACTCAGCCGGAAGCATTGACAATGGTATGCGCTCAGGTTATCGGCAATGACGTTGCCGTTTCTATCGGGGGCACCACGGGACACTTTGAGCTTAACGTATTCAAACCCGTCATTGCGTCGAACGTCCTGCATTCTGCGCGATTACTCGGCGATGCATGCGTTTCGTTCAACGAAAAATGTGCTTCGGGCATCGAACCGAACGAGCCCGTCATCCGGCAGCATCTGGAGAACTCGCTCATGCTCGTGACATCGCTAAATCCGCATATCGGATATGAGAATGCAGCGAAAATTGCGAAAAAGGCACATAAGGAAAACAAGACGCTCCGGGAAGCTGCCATCGAACTCGGATTGCTGACTTCGGAACAATTCGACGAATGGGTACGGCCGGAAAAAATGGTTGGAAGCCTGGATTAAAGCAGGCAACGGAAATTCAAAAAAGTTTTGTACTTTTAATTTGATTTTTAAAACCATAAAGCCAATGAACAACAGACTTATCTTACTTTTTTGTCTGGCTTTGATTTTTTCAGCTTCAACAACCGTATCGGCACAACTTTCCAAAAAGGAAAAAAAGGAGTGGAAGAAAAAAGCCAAGGAATACGCTAAACAACCCAGCGATCTGAAGCAATTGATCGAGGAAAAACAGGCCGCAGACAACCAGGTGGCTTCGTTGAATCAGAAGAACACGCAGCTGCAAAGCTCGATCGCGAGCAAGGACACGCGAATCTCTGAACTCGAAGATCAGCTTGCGAGAATGCGCGGTCAGCTCTCGGCAACGCAGACGGAACTTGCACAACTTAAAGAAGCTCCTGTGGTTAATTCCATGGATTTTTCGAAAGGAATCGTGTTTAAGGTTCAAATCGGAGCTTTCAAGAACAAAGATCTTCAGAAGTATTTCGAGAATAATCCCAACCTTGGTGGTGAGGCAAATGATGGCGAACCCCAGAAGATTACCATTGGAATATTCCGGGATTACTGGGAAGCTGATACTTTCAAAAAATATATGCGTGAAATGGGCGTTAAAGACGCGTGGATTGTACCCTATAAGGATGGTCAGCGCGTCGAAATAAAAGACGTTCTCGAGGGCGTGGTGAGCGATAAATCAGCCCAGTCGTCGGCGCGATAGCATATCGATCTTATTGATACTAAAAAAGCAGTCCGAAAGGCACTGCTTTTTTTATTTTCGGCAGGTAGTTTGTTTACGCTCTTGGTTACTTTTAAAAAGTAACGGACAACATTAATTTTGCGATAATGAGGGGAATTTTTCTTTTGCTGATGTTGACATTCTGGGCCATTGCCGGCTACGCGCAGGTTCGGGTAAAGACGTTGGTGATCGAAAAAAATCAGGTTTACGAACTCGAAAATTCCGACATTCTTGTTGCTGACACGCTCGTTATGCGCGACTCGTCCCGTCTCGTTCTCAACAAACTCAAAAAAGACAATTACATCAGAGTCAATACGCTGATCGTTGGGGACCGTTGTATCATCGACGGCCGCGGACTTAACGGGCAGCCGGGCCGCGATGGCTCAATCGGACGTACACCAATTGGTCCATGCAACGATGGCTCTCCCGGCCGCAGCGGTGGCCGCGGACTGGACGGGACCCCCGGTGTGAATCTTTTTCTGTATATTGAAAATATTAAACTGGCCGGTATTCTGACCATCGACCTTTCCGGAGGGAATGGCGGCCGCGGCGGAAATGGCGGAATGGGCGGAGGCGGTAGCCCGGGCACAGTACATTGCCATGGTGGAAATGGCGGAAACGGAGGAAATGCAGGGCAGGGAGGAAATGGCGCCGACGGAGGTAATCTGACACTTAGCAGCAAGAAGGACCCACTCATTCAGAATTACATCGGATCAGGAATTACGGTGTATACACACGGCGGGCTTCCGGGAATCCCCGGTAAGGTCGGCGAACGAGGGCCCGCTGGCCTCGGCCCCTCTCGTCGGCACGGCAAAAACGGGGAACTTGGTCTTGAGGCACCAAATGGACTTGCAGGAATAAACGGGAAAGTCAATGTGGAAAAAAACTAACTATGCATAAACGATGGCTACTGAAACCCATACCCCCCCAGCACGAAATCGAAAACCTCTCAAAAGCCATCAATGTCAACTGGTATCTTACGGCAATTCTCCTTCAGCGGGGTGTAACTGATTTCGAAACCGCCCGGACCTTTTTCCGACCGAAGCTTGAAGATCTTCACGATCCGTTCCTCATGAAGGATATGGATAAAGCGGTGGAACGTATCGCTTTGGCAATTGATCGAAAGGAAAAGATTTTGATTTACGGTGATTATGATGTCGACGGAACAACTGCCGTATCCCTTGTATTCAGCTACTTCCATCGTCTTTGTCCCGATTGCGAGGTTTACATCCCCGACAGGTATGCCGAGGGTTATGGCGTTTCCCTTGCCGGGATCGAGTGGGCAGAACAACACAACTACTCCCTGATCATCGCGCTAGATTGCGGAATAAAGTCCGCCGAACTTGTAAACATCGCAAGCCTCAAAGGAATCGATTTTATCATTTGTGATCACCACCTTCCCGACGACTTCCTGCCTGATGCAGTCGCGGTGCTGGATCCCAAAAGAAAGGACTGCCCGTATCCCTTCAAGGAGCTTAGTGGTTGCGGAATCGGGTTCAAGCTCGTTCAGGCATTCGGATCGCGGTATGGTCACAACGAAGGTCTCTTCGACTTTCTTGATCTGGTCGCTGTGAGTATCGCCTCCGATATTGTACCGATTGTCGGTGAGAACAGAGTGTTAACCCATTACGGCCTGAGGAAGCTGAACGAAGATCCATCACCAGGGCTGAAGGCGCTCAAGGAAATTGCCGGCACGCGCGCTGAACTTGATGTCTCCGGAATTGTATTTACACTGGGACCGCGGATCAATGCTGCCGGACGAATTGCACATGGTCGCGCCGCGGTCGACCTTTTGATTTCGCGATCTGAAGCGGAGGCAAACGACCTTGCTGAAAAGCTGAACCTGAAAAACGAAATTCGTAAACAGGTTGATTCCGATATTACCGAGGAGGCTATCGCCATGATCGAAGGTAATGACCTTCTGCGCTCGGCTAAGTCCACCGTCCTGTTCAAAAACACGTGGCACAAAGGTGTTATCGGCATTGTGGCCGCCCGTTGTGTCGAGAAATTCTATAGACCGACCGTTATACTCACCGAGTCGAACAACAAGATCACCGGGTCTGCCCGCAGTGTGATTGGTTTCGACCTGTATAACGCCATCCTGGAATGCAGTGATCTTCTCGAAAAATTTGGCGGCCATAAATATGCCGCCGGCCTTACGCTCGACATAAACAATCTCGAATCGTTTCAGCGCAGATTCGAAGAAGTGGTGAGTTCGTCCATCACCGAAGAAATGCTGACCCCTGTGATCGACATCGACCTGGCTATTCATTTCGATGCGATCAACACAAAGTTTTTGAATATCCTCAAACAAATGGGGCCTTTCGGACCCGAAAATCCGAAACCGGTGTTTATGGCGGAACACGCCTATGTGTTCAACGCTCTGTCGGTTTTCAAAGACAGGCATGTGCGTTTTCTGGTTTCCCAGGAAGGCAGTGATAACGTCTTCCAGGCAGTTGGTTTCGATCTTGGCGATCACTATCCAAAACTGGCCGCCCGGGATCCTTTTAAGATGGTGTTTACCGTTGAGGAAAACACTTATAATGGAACAACGTCTCTGCAACTTCGCGTTAAAGACATAATTTTTTACTGACATGCTGCTGCGTGCCGAACATCTGATAAAAAAATACAAAACCCGCACGGTCGTCAACGACGTTTCCGTACAGGTTGAACAAGGCGAGATTGTAGGATTGCTGGGACCTAACGGCGCGGGCAAGACGACCTCGTTTTATATGATGGTAGGGCTTATAAAACCCAACGAGGGCCGGATATTTCTGGACTCAGAAGAAATTACTGCCTTGCCCATGTACCAGCGCGCCCGTCGGGGCATCGGATACCTGGCCCAGGAAGCGTCGGTCTTCCGGAAACTC
>CBKWFZ010000111.1:0-8462 GCA_966673785.1 uncultured bacterium | reverse complement strand
TGGCGCTGGTGTTGACCTTCCCATGGGACTTGGGTTCGCAGCCCGTTATGTAGCCGGTCTTGCTAACGTCTACGACGTGGATGAAATTACGGTAAAGAATAATGTCTTCCAGATTTCTGTCAGCTACCGTTTTGGCGGTTCAAACTGATCTGCAAGAAATCAAGAAAACTTGAAGAGCAGGCTGTCGAAATTCGATAGCCTGTTTTTTTTGTTCTTCTGTAAATGATGCTTCAGACGAGGAAAGAACGTGACGTCATCCCTTAGATGTCAATCAGCGATGATCAGAAAGTAATTCTTCTTTCCCTTCTGCGCCAGCAGGTACTTGCCGTACAAAAGGTCAGCGCCGGTGATCCTTCGATCAAGTGTGATCTTCTCCTTGTTGATACTAACGCCGTTGCCCTGGATCGCTTTCCGTGCTTCACCTTTCGAAGCATAGATCCCCGTTTTTTCGCCAAGCAAACTTACAGGATCAATCTCCTGCAAGTCGGCCATGCTTACTTTCTTCGTCAGGCTTTCATCAAAGGCGTCTTCAATTTCATTTCCCGTTAAACGCTTGAAATCCTCAAAGGATGTTCCAAAAAGTATCGCCGACGTTTCCCGCGCGCGCTCAAGCGACTCGCGGCCGTGTACCCGAACCGTTATGTCTTCCGCCAGCGCCTGCTGCAGCGCCCTCAGATGCGGGGACGCCTGATGTTCCGATTCCAGACTCTCAATCTCTTCCCGCGACTTCAGCGTGAATATCCGGATAGCGTTAGCAGCATCAACGTCGGACACGTTTATCCAATACTGGTAGAACCGGTAGGGAGATGTTTTCTGCGGATCAAGCCAGATGTTTCCGCCTTCCGTCTTGCCGAACTTTGTTCCATCCGCTTTCGTGATCAGTTTTGTCGTCAATGCGTATGCTTCTCCGTTTACCTTACGCCGGATAAGCTCGGTTCCCGTTACGATGTTCCCCCATTGGTCCGAACCGCCCATCTGAATCGTGCAGTTCCGGTTTTCATATAGCCAAAGGAAGTCATAGCCCTGCACCAACTGGTATGTAAACTCGGTAAATGAAAGCCCTGATTCGAGGCGCTGCTTAACCGAATCCTTGGCCATCATATAGTTCACGGTTATGTGCTTGCCGATATCGCGGATGAAATCCAGAAACCGAAAGTCTTTAAACCAGTCATAGTTATTAACTAGTTCGGCCCGGTTCGCACCGGATGTGAAGTCGAGGAACCGTTCCATCTGGGCTTTGACACATTTCACGTTATGAAACAGCACATCCTCCGAAAGCAGATTTCGCTCGGCGCTCTTTCCGGATGGATCCCCGACCATTCCCGTCGCGCCGCCAATCAGGGCGACGGGGCGGTGACCACACTGCTGGAAATGCACCAGGGTCATGATCTGCACCAGGTGGCCAATGTGCAACGAGTCGGCCGTGGGGTCGAAGCCAATGTATCCGGAAGTCGGGCCCTTTGCCAGCTGTTCCTCGGTACCCGGCATAATATCATGCAGCATTCCGCGCCATTTCAGTTCATCAACGAAGTTCTTCATCCCGTGAAATTTTGGCCAAAGATAAAAAAGCTGCCCTTCAGCGCACCGCTGACTTTCCGCTTTTTCCCAAGAAAAAAGGGCACCTTCCGGTGCCCCTTGATATATCTCAGGTTTAACTCGACTTAATGTGCACTCGTCAGCTGAATATCGCGCAGGCCGACGGTCTCCAGCTCAATGTTCCGGTTCGGCGCAGTGTGCCGCTTGAAGTCTTCGATAATCTCCAGCACATCGTAATCAACCGTTATAGAATTCGTGGCGTCGATCACGACCTTCGAATTATCCGGCAGTTCATCCAGGCTAAGCTGAATACTGGCTTTGTTGAGGAAGGTAACTTCTTCTGACAGCCGGAGCGTAATCACCTCGCGGTCGTCATGTGTCTCTTTCTTGTAGAAGTAGGCATGCTTGTAGTTCTTCCGAAGAATGAAAAAGATCGCGAATGCCATTCCGAGGGCGATACCCTTGAGCAGGTCCGTTACCAGGATTGCAACAATCGTAATGATGAAAGGCAGAAACTGCTCCCAGCCCAGCCGGTACATCCCCTGATACAGCGACACCTTGGAAAGCTTGTATCCGACCATCAGCAAGACTGCAGCAAGGCTGGCCAGCGGGATCATATTCAGGTAAAAGGGAATCACAATGACAGAAATCAGCAGGATCGCACCGTGCATGATCGTCGACGCCTTGGTCTTTCCTCCGGCGCTCACATTGGCTGAACTCCGGACAATGACCTGTGTGATCGGAAGTCCTCCGAGCAAGCCCGAAACCATATTGCCCACACCCTGAGCCTTCAACTCCCTGTTCGTGGGAGTCACGCGTTTGTAGGGATCAAGTTTGTCTGTTGCTTCCACCGAAAGCAGCGTTTCAAGGCTGGCCACGATGGCGAGCGTGATCGCGACCACATACACGTCGGGATTCGCAAAAGCACTGAAGTCAGGCAGACTGAAGAAACCAAAAAATTCCATCGCCGACGATGCGACCGGAAGCTGAACCAGATGTTCGCCGTCAAGCTTCCACGCGGGATTGACACCGGGCAAAATGAGGTTGAGCACAATCCCGATGACGACCACAAATAGGGCGCCGGGCAGAAATTTGAACAACGTGATCTTTTTAATGAAAGGCTTTTCGAACATGATCAGCAGCGCGATTGAAACGACGCTGATGATGATCGCACCCATGTTATGGTATACCGCGGCATAATAGATCTCGCTGAATGTATTATGCTGGTCAGGCTGTTGCATCGCCATGTCGCCGATAAAATCCTTATCGTAGCCCAGCGCGTGCGGTATCTGCTTCAAAATCAGCGTAAGACCAATTGCCGCGAGCATCCCTTTGATCACGGAGCTTGGGAAATAGTAGCCGATAATACCGGCCTTAAGAAAACCGGCGAGTATCTGGATCGCTCCTGCGATCACGACGGCAAGGAGGAACGCTTCGTAGCTCCCGAGTGTTTCGAGAGCCGACAAGACAATCACAACCAGTCCAGCCGCCGGTCCTGCCACACCGAGCGAAGATCCGCTCAGGCTCCCTACTACTATTCCTCCCACGATTCCCGCAATGATGCCGGAAAAGATCAGGTCTGGTCTGCCCGTCGAAGCAAGGCCGATCCCAAGGCACAACGGCAGGGCCACCAGGAAAACAACCACGCTTGCGGAGAGATCGTTTTTGAAGTTCTTCACATAATTTTCATCGTGTCGCATAGTTCGTGTGTGTTCCCGGGGGTTTAGTTTGCTACAACAGGGCTTTCGATTTGGTAAATTGCGGGCAGCTCTGCGGTGCTGGAGAGACTGACGCCAAGGTCCTTGATAAGACCCGTCCGGAGTTCGTAAACCCACCCATGAACCATCGGCAGGTTGCGGTTCTTCCAGGCGTTCTGAATAATCGAAGTTTTGCTCAGGTCAAAAACCTGCTCAATAACATTCAGCTCTACAAAACGCTTGAACCGTTCTTCCTGATCCTCAATAGCCTCAAGTTCAGCAGTATGGAACCGGTAAACGTCCTTGATGTGGCGAAGCCAGTTGTCAATCAACCCATGTTGTCCGTTTTCCATTGCAGCCTTTACACCGCCACAGCCATAGTGGCCACAAACGATCACGTGACGGACTTTCAGCACGTTAACGGCATAGTCGAGTACGCTAAGCATATTCATGTCGCTGTGAACAACCATGTTGGCGATATTCCGGTGTACGAACACGTCACCGGGCTGGGTGTTGGTGATTTCATTTGCAGGTACCCGGCTGTCGGAACACCCGATCCATAGTACTTGTGGCGTCTGGCCTTTCGCCAGGTTCTCAAAAAAGTCCGGATCAGCCTCAAGCTTGGATTTTACCCATGCTTTGTTCCCGTCGAGTAATGCCTTGTACATGTCCATATAGTGTGAAGTTTTGTTGTGTTTTTAATGTCGAAATAGATTCTCAAGCCGCCAACAGACGGCCGATCGTGACCACAGCATGGGTTATCCCGCCAGGTCTGGTTAAGTCAAAATTGTTCAATGGAATTTGCCGGACCTGCTGATCCGGTAAGCCGGTTGGTGAGCCGGTCAGGCCAGTTGGTCTGGCGGAGGGGAGAAGTGTTGGCAATGACCAGAGCGTGGTCCGCCGGCGTCCATCAGGAATTTAATGAGGACGGTAAGACTCCGGTCATCGTTGATCGAGTGGAAAAAGTTGTTTCCGATAATGTCCACTATTTTAACGGACGACCGTTCCGCGCCGGCCTCGGAGCCGTCTCGTTCCTCTTCAAAAGTTGAATTTCCGAGCAGTTTTTTGGTGTTCTCGACCAGCGCACGATTACCTTCCAGATTGAAGGCAGCAATTGTGGCCATAAAGAATGTCATGTGAAGAAAGGTTGCACACCAAACCACGATGATGAGCACCTTCATAACCTGAATCCTATACAGCTTCATACGCGCAAAAATACCAGATTTTTTGAGAACTGGATCGGCAGCCAGGTGACCGGGTTCGAAAAACCCTTACTTTTGTCCGCGCCGGATGCTCAATAGCTTGATTTTCACTCCTGTTTGCCGGCTTTGTTAAAAATGTGTTAAACAAAATTTCTATGAAACAACCCGACGCGCTGAACCTGGTCGCTGATTTTCACCGCACATTCAAGCACCCGATCCCTGAAACGCCCGCGATTCCGGCTGAAAACCGATGTAAACTCCGCGTGGCGTTGCTTGCAGAGGAGTTGAAGGAGCTCGAAGTCGCGATTCTTGAGAAGGACATCGTCGGTGTGGCGGATGCCCTCTGCGATCTTCAATACGTGCTCTCTGGTGCGATACTTGAATTCGGTTTGGGGCAAAAATTTGCCGCCCTTTTTGATGAGGTCCAGCGTTCGAACATGAGTAAGGCATGTACATCGGAAGAGGAGGCGCGCGCGACCGTTGAGCACTACCTGAAAAAGGACGGCACGGTGTGTCATTTTGAAAAGGAAGACGGAAAATGGCTCGTCTACCGGAGTTCCGATAACAAAACGATCAAGTCAATCAACTACAGCCCCGCAAATCTTGAACGGATTCTCAATCAGACGTAGAATTCAAACTGAAAGATACTGTCCTGGCCGCGCTGCTGTAACGGATTTATTGCCAGGATTTGAGATTCGTTATATGCCTTGATAAAGTCGGTCCGGCTGATCCGCACCTTGCTGTGTCCCGGTTTAATGCGGTGATATTGCATCCTTCCCGACGCATTGGCCGTTGCGCTGTAAATGAAATTGAACTGTAGCGGAATAGGGGAGGGGATGTAGCGCATCATTTTCTTACCGCTGATAGGTGTTTCTGAAGTCTCTCAGTACAAGGGCGTTCTGCTTGGCCTTGTATTGGGACAGCAATTGGTAAGCCCAGCCGGGAACATAGTCGAACCGCCGCTCAAGTTCCTGGATCTTGCTGCACAATTCGTGAATGTAAAACCGGATCTGCTCAAGATTTCTGCACTCCGTAGGGTGCGTGAAATTCCGTGTAGTGAACGCTTTCAGGTCCTGATCGATCTTTTTCTTTGAAGAGTCATTCATAGCCTTGTGTATTGTTACACAAAAATAGACGAAAATATTCCACAATTCCAAATTATTTTGTGTAATAATGCACAATGATTGTTATCCTTTTTTCAGACTATTGTCATTGGAAAACTGGTCGGCGATCATTTAAAAGGTAATGAAAATGGGTTATTTATGGTCCTCCTTGTTATATTTAAACGTATTAACGGCTCTCTCTATGGAAGAAACAGTTGCCAGTCCCTTTCTCGATGCCTGGACCCAGGCGATGATAATTGGCGCGATCGTTATGTTGCTGGCTGGTGTGATCCTTTACCTTTGGCACCACATCCGGGTGTCCTCCATCCGGGACTATAAGGCGAAATATGACTATATAAGTGCACGGGAAGTAAAGCACTACCGGTATGTTTTCCTTTGTTTCGGATTGTCGGTAATGATGGCGATCAACCTGTATGGAATGGGCGAAAACCTTCACATGGGGCTCTGGTTCTTCATCCGTCTGTTCATTTCGGTCGCCGGCGGTACACTGGTTGTCTACGTTGCCTATCTGGTGCTCGAATATTACTACCCCACGGTGCTCACGCGAAAGCTGCGGAAGTGGCGTTACACCCCGCGGCTTAGCAGCGCCGGCAGCCAGATGCGGCTGCTGAGTGAAGAAGAAGAGGATGTGCATCTTGAGGAAGGCATGAAGGCGGAAGAGAATGTGTTCTCCATAGACTACGACGTCTGGATGGACGAAAAATCCGGTGAAGTGAAGATTGAGAAATATGCCGGACACCTGCAGGCCCTTCAGTGCAATAGTTGCGGTTTCTATACCATGCGCGTTGTCAGGGAAGAGATCACGCGCCAGCCTGGCAAGGACTCGCCGGGGGAACTAATCAAACACTACCAGTGTCAGTACTGCAAATCGGTGCGTGCCACAGCTTTCAATATTTCGACGAAGGAAGCTGAGGACTATAAAAAGGACCTTAAAAAGCCGCTCACCTTTAAACGTAAGAACAGCATTGACCTGATCCGGGTGGAAATTCACTCAGCGATTACCGGGAAGAAGTTCTACGAATTCCAGAATCTGGAACAAACCATGAAATTTCTGGAGGAATTCGATTCCGAAAAATAGGTCGATTCCAGGCTTTTGTCCTGGAATTGATTCAAAAGGTCGGGAATCGTTTTATTTGGAGGATCAAATTCAGTATTTTTTACGTTTTAAGTCGAGGCACGCCATTTGCGTGCAACCTATAAATCAATTTTTTAAGATGAGTATAAGACTGAGAACCGGAATCACAACCCTGCTGTTCGTATTGACTTTTGGCGTTATCGGCGCGACCGCTGCCCCGGCGGATACGACCGAATTGCGGCCAAAGGATGTATATGGAAAGGAAGCCAAAATAATTGCTCACATTCTCGACAACAACCATTACCGGAAGATACGCCTCAACGATTCGCTGTCCTCCGTCATCCTCGACAAATACATCGAGAATCTTGACAACAATAAGACCTATTTCACGCGCTCGGACATTGCCGCTTTTGAAAAGTACCGGAAGCAGATCGATGATCTTACGCGTGCCGAAAACGTCGCGGTGGCTTATGATATCTACAAGGTGTTTCGCAAGCGTTTCGAAGAAAGAATGCATTATGTCAAGAAGGAGCTTATCGACAAGGAGTTCGATTATACCATAAACGAGTTCTTCGAAACTGACCGCGACAAGGAAACCTGGGCTGAATCCGACGCCGAACTTGACGAGATCTGGCGTAAGCAGATAAAAAGCCAGGCGTTAAGTCTTAAGCTGGCAGGTAAGGAACAGGAGGAGATCAGCAAAACGCTCCACGACAGATACGACAGGTTCATCAAGTCGATTCGGCAGTTCAATTCCGAAGATGTTTTTGGCGTTTACATGAACACCATCACGGAAGCCTACGATCCGCATACCAATTATTTCTCTCCGCGTGCCGCAGACCTGTTTAAACAAAATATGAGCCTCTCGCTCGAAGGGATCGGCGCCCGTCTTCAGACAGAGAACGATTATACCAAGGTGGCAGAGATCATCGCCGGCGGCCCGGCCGACAAAAGCAAACTGTTGCTTCCCAATGACCGCATTGTTGCGGTAGGGCAGGGCGAGGATGGCGAAATGGTTGACGTCGTTGGATGGCGGATCGATGAAGTGGTCAAACTTATCAAGGGACCCAAAGGCACAACGGTAAGGCTATCTATTTTGCCCGTCGAAACTGGCGTGAACGGTCCGACGAAAACCATCACTCTGGTCCGTGATAAGATCAATCTCGAAGATCAGCGGGCTAAAAAGACGGTAATAAATTATCAGAAGAATGGCCGGGCGATGAAGATGGGTGTTATCACCCTGCCAAGCTTTTATATGGATTTCGATGAATACCGCAAGGGAAATCCTAACTATACGAGCACTACGCGTGACGTGCAAAAACTCATTCGCGAACTACAGGCCGAGAAGGTAGACGGACTTGTAATTGACCTTCGTAACAACGGTGGTGGATCGCTGTCGGAAGCCATTGATCTCACCGGACTTTTCATCAAGGAGGGACCGGTCGTGCAGGTCCGGAACTCAGGAAATAAAGTTGAAGTTGGTCTTGATGAGAATCCGACCGTCGCTTACAACGGACCCCTTATTGTAATGACGAACCGGTTCAGTGCCTCTGCATCCGAAATATTTGCCGGAGCGATTCAGGATTATAAACGGGGAATCGTCGTCGGTGAATCAACTTACGGAAAGGGTACGGTCCAGACTGTCATTCACCTGGATCAGTTTCTGAACGAGAAGGAACCTGTGGGAGACCTCAAGCTTACGTTCCAGAAATTCTACCGGGTTACCGGAAGCAGCACCCAGAATCGCGGCGTTGTTCCCGATATCAATCTGCCTACTGCGCTTGGACCGGAACAGTTTGGCGAGAGCTCCAGCCCCAACGCATTGCCC
>CBKWFZ010000110.1:0-8600 GCA_966673785.1 uncultured bacterium | reverse complement strand
CCTCTTTTGAATCGGTTTGCTCAGATTCCGAGAGCGACGTTTGATATGAGTAATTGTCTTGCATGTTTTTCTCCCTTGTTTGAGTGAATGCCGTCGGTTTTCCGGAGCAAGCTGGAACGAGCTTGCGCGTTGATAGATTCCCTGCTGGATCTCATCGAGGAGTCTCGGAATTTCAGTTTCGATCTGATCGAATTGAAGGACCGATTTTGCGCGTGTGTCTCTTCTGGCGATCTCAACAGTACCATTTTCCAGGTCGCGGGGCCCCATGGCAAGCCGCACCGGCACGCCCTTGAGTTCCCATTCCGCGAATTTGAATCCCGGCTTGTGGGTATCACGGTTGTCGTATTTGACGGTAAGCCCTGCCTTCTTCAGCATAGCCGAAATCTGCGTTGCCTTTTCCGAAATACGGTTCAGCTCGTCGTCTGTCTTGTAAATGGGCACTATAACCACATGGATAGGCGCAAGGCGGGGCGGGAGCACCAGGCCGTCGTCATCCGAGTGTGCCATGATCAATGCACCAATCAATCTTGTGCTGACGCCCCAACTCGTTCCCCACACGTAATCGAGCTTTCCGTCTTTGCCGGCGAATTGCACGTTGAACGCTTTCGCGAAATTCT
Source organism: uncultured bacterium (assembly GCA_966673785.1). Classification (GTDB taxonomy): domain Bacteria; phylum Bacteroidota; class Bacteroidia; order Cytophagales; family Cyclobacteriaceae; genus Ohtaekwangia. The sequence continues at coordinate 7,983 of CBKWFZ010000110.1, read as the reverse complement.
GACCGAGGAAATGTGAAGTCCCAGCCTGGAGCGCCTTGCCATCCTGCATCATTGCTTCGATACAATACGTGTCGATTGCGCCCGGAAACTTTTCGCCTTCGGACTTCTTGCCTTTGATAACAGGCAGTGCCATAAAATTCTCGGCAAAGGTTGCATACACGTCAAGCATCTGAATCGTTTCGGCGACGGCTTCTTCCGCGGTACTATGGGCGGTATGTCCTTCCTGCCAGAGGAACTCGGCGGTACGAAGGAAAAGCCTCGTACGCATTTCCCAGCGCACGACGTTCGCCCACTGGTTAACCAGGATCGGGAGGTCGCGGTAGGACTGGATCCACTTCTTATAGGTGTTCCAGATGATAGCTTCACTTGTCGGCCGGACAACCAGTTCCTCCTCCAGCCTTGCTTCGGGATCGACCATCAGCTTCCCCTTCTTTTCCGGATCGTTTTTTAACCGGTAATGCGTGACAATGGCGCATTCCTTTGCAAATCCTTCAGCATTCTGCTCCTCAGCTTCAAACAGACTTTTCGGGACAAAAAGGGGAAAGTATGCGTTCGAATGGCCGGTTTCCTTGAACATCGCGTCCAGTGCCTGCTGCATCTTCTCCCAGATGCTGTATCCGTAAGGCTTGATGACCATACAGCCCCGCACGTCCGAGTGTTCAGCCAAATCGGCCTTTTTTACTAATTCGTTGTACCACAAAGAGTAATCCTCGCTTCGGCTCGGTAATTCCTTTCCCATGCTGGTATAATTATTGTTTGTTTTCTGTCAGGGGGCAAATATAATTTTACCTTAAGAATAACCGGTAAAATTTGTAGCTTTATCGGCGCACTTTATCGTGTATTTGACGTTAATAGATCAGACGAGCACCATAACCGGGAGAGATATGAAAATCAGAATATTCGGAACTTTTTTGTTATCAGCTTTGCTGGCGGGATCAGCCTTCGCACAGCAGATTGAAAATGATGACATGTATTTTAATTCCACTGACCGTCAGAAGCTTCGGGAGTTAAAGGCTAAACAATACGCCGTAGCGAGTGCACGGAATACGGAAAGAACAGCGGAGGAGTCGGAGGAATTAAACCCGACCGACAGCTATTCGGCAAGAACCGTGAACCCGGAGTTCTCGTCGCGCAGCAATGCCGAAACCGCAACAGCTGACAACGAGGATTACTACATCAATAATTACCGGTATCAGACCGCGAATAATCTCCGGACCTTCAATAATAATTTCAATGACTGGTACGGGAGCACCTGGTATAGCCGAAATTACTGGGGTCCTTCCATCAACAGGTGGAATTCGCCCTTCTATGGAAATTATTACAGCTCGTGGGGTAACCCGTGGAATAACCCCTATTACGCTGGAGTGTATTCGAGCTCTTTCAGTTACTACTGGGGGAACAACTGGAATTACGGCTGGGGCTATAATGATTATTGGAACAGCCCGGTCAATAACTACTGGGGTTCGGGATGGGGTCCTTCATTTGCGTTCGGATACTCGTCATGGTTTGGACCTTCCTGGTACGGCGGATATCCGCGCGTTGTGGTGGTAAACAATTCTTACGGTGAAACCTCGGGGCAGAAGGTCGTATATGGAAAGCGCCCGTCGAGAAGCTCGGAGTTCATTTCGACCAACGCGAATACAAGAACGAGGTCGATGTACGTACCTGACCAGGGTACGGGCAGGACTAATAGCGGAGGCCGGTCTGCCAATACGGAATACTATAACAAGTCATGGAGATATACGTCTCCGGCTAACACAGGATATTCCTCAGGATCCAATACGACGACACGTACGCGGAGCAGCTCCTATTCGAACGATAACGGATCCAGGAGCTCGTGGGGTAACTCGAATAATTCTTATAATTCTAATTCGAACTCGAACAGCTCTTATAATTCCCGTAGTTCTTCGTCGTCTTACGGAAGCGGTAGCAGTGGTTCCCGTTCATCAACACCATCGTCATCCGGCGGAAGCAACGGCAGATCCCGCGGCAGCAGATAAGTATCACACGTTACAAAAGACCATTGTATGAAATTGAGGGCATTTTTTCTCCTCAGCGCTATCGCTTTGTTCCTTGTTGACGAGGCCTATAGCCAAAGTTATGCAGAAGCAGCACTGATGTTCAGCAGAACCCAACCCGGTGGAAGCGCGAGGATTCAGGCTTTGGGCGGTGCGCAGATATCCCTCGGCGGCGACTACAGTTCGGCATATTCAAATCCGGCCGGCCTGGGAATGTATAACAGGTCTGAATTTACTTTGTCGGTTGGGCAGCGAACGTCGAACACAACGGGCACCTATTTTGGAAACCCGATGAGTGACGACGTATCGAAGCTGTTTATTCCCGGTATTAGCGGTGTATTCAACCTCGCGGGCAAAGGAGGTGAAAATGGCTTTGTGGGGGGCTCGTTCGCCTTTTCCTTCAACAGGGTGAACGATTTCAATAATTCGCTTCTCTATTCCGGGGTAAATGTCATGGATGGCAACGCCCGGTCGATCATTCAATCATTCATCAATAAGGCGGACGGGGATTTCACAAGTCAGTTCGATGTCGATGAGTACAATTACAATACGCCTGTCGGCCTGGCATATTACAACTATCTGATCGGACCAGCCAGTACGCTGGATCCCTCTTTCCCAGACGATGAATACTTCACCGATGTTCAGAGTAACTTTGATCCTGAATTTCCTGACGCCGAATTCGCCAATCAAGGAGAACATATCGAAATGAGTGGGGCAACGAATCAGTGGAGTATCTCGTATGGCGCAAACTTTGACGATCGCATTTTTGTGGGAGCCGGAATTGGGATTGCTTCCCTCCGATATAAGTCATCACAAGTCTTCGATGAAAGTTATTCCACGGACCCGTTCTTTTCGTCACTCTCACTCACGGAGAGTCTTGAAATAGAAGGCTCAGGCATAAATGCAACGCTGGGTGCCATTTTCAGGCCGGTAGATTTTGTGCAGGTCGGCGTATCGTACACTTCGCCAACTTTCTACAACCTGACCGAAACTTATGAGGCTTTTATGTCGACCAGTTGGAAGAATTTCGATTATTATGGTGACGGAGAAACAATTCTTACCAACGAATCGGCGGGCACGGACCTCCTGACGTCGGAATACAATTTTCGCGCGCCTTCACGGATCAGTGCCGGCGTGACCTTCATCTCAAAAATGGGTTTCATAACCGGTGATGTCGAGTACACCAATCCCGGTAACGCAAAGTACTCATCGGAAATTGTGGGAATTGATTACGCGCCGGAAAACCAGGAGATCCAACAGCGTTTTAACTCGACACTGAATGTGAGACTCGGCGCTGAATACCGGTACAAGATATTACGCGTAAGAGCTGGATACTCGGCGCTTGGAAAACCCTTTGCTGATGATATTGATAACAAAATCACTTCTTTTAGTGGTGGGTTGGGAGTACGTTTAGAGAAATTTTTTGTAGACGTTGCCTTTATTCGGCGAAGCAATACTTTCAATTACTCACCCTATACAGTCGTCTTAAATAACGGAATAGAAGGTCCTCTCGTTGAAACGGATCGACGCGAAACCACAGGCCTGGTTACGTTTGGTTTCACTTTTTAGAAACGACGTGGGTGATTGCCTTTAGCACGTTGATGATATCAGGGTTGCGTAACGTGATCATCGCTTTCAGATAGCAATCTCTTCGGGATTCATACAACTCCCGAAGCCTGATCTCCCTTTCCGACGAGCCGCTCAACAATGGTCGGTTTGAAGACCTGGATACCCGATCAAGCAGCGTATTGACATCTACATCAAGGAAGACGGTGATGCCTGTTCGATTCAACGTATCAATACTATTATAAAAACACGGTGCGCCGTCGCCTGTAGCCATGACGTAGCGTTGGTCGCTTTCGCAAATTTCATTTAAGATTGCCGCCTCTCTTTCCCTGAAAAAGTCCTCCCCGTTTTCAGCAAAGATCTCGGGAATAGTTTTGCCTTCCCGCATTTCGATTTCCTGATCCAGGTCGACAAACGAAAGTGAGAGCGAATCGGCCACCTGCCTGCCTATCGTGCTTTTGCCAGATCCCGGCATGCCAATCAGAAAGATTTTCATTCCGCAGAACCAATGATAGTCAGGATATCCTCAGCTTCAGGGGTATCGTTGTGATGCCATTTTCCGGCAACCGTTCCGTTGATCCAGAGCGTGATACCGGGGTTAGAGCGAATGATGGTTTTCAGAACTGTCGCGTCTGCGAAGTAATAAGGCACCGCCAGCTGGTGTTCGTGCCGGAAACTTTCGAAGTCGGCGCTACCCGAAGCAGTGAGCGCCATGATTTCAACTTTCCCTTCGAGGCTGTTTGCCAGCTTCACAATGTCGGCGATATTGGACGTTGAGGCCTTTGTCACGTCTGACATCACAAGCAACAGCTTCGCTCCGCTGAAGGTCTCGTTTGTTACCGGATCTCCATCAGGTGTGAAGACTGCGTAGTCGGTGATCTTCGGCTGTGTCTTTCCTTCGTTAACCTGCCGCATGCTCTTGTATTGATAGAGGGTCGTATCGGTCAGGTATGTGGTTGACCGCTCTTCCTTACCGTTATCTTTTCTCAGGAAAACATATTCGAAAATCGCCTGTTCCCGTGGTTTCATCTCGTCGGGAATATGGTTGCCGATCTTGTATGCCCGGAAGTCAATATATGGCAGGTGCTGGACGGCATAAATTCCGACAATGAGCGACGCGACGGTTGTCAGTCCAATGAGCAGGTGGCCTGTTCGCGTGTAAAGTACCGCAGTGTATGATTTGCGATACCAGAACAGGTGCATGATGAACACCAGCAGAACAAGATCCTTAATGAAGGATTCTTTCGGAGTCAGTTTAATGGCATCGCCAAAACAACCGCAGTCCGTAACGGCATTGGTGAAGTGCGAGTAGCCTGTAAGAAACGTGAAAAAGACGATGAGTATGAGCAGAAGCGTAGCGGTGAGTTCCATGCGATAGAAGACGAGAACGGCTACACCAAGCGCGATCTCCAGCACGATCATGATCATTCCGAGTTCCATTGCAACCGGCTTAAGCATAAGGAACGCCGGATGAAAGTCCGTGGCAAATACTTCGAAGTACTCTTCGAGTTTTATCTCGGTGCCCACCGGATCATTCAACTTGATTAGTCCGGAGAAGATGAATAAGATCCCGATGAAGTACCGGGAGAACTGATCAATAACGTGTTTCATTTTGTTGGATTCCCATCTTGCTGGCCAAGCAGGATCATGGCAAATATGGCGTAGTTTATCATATCCTGGTAATTTGCCTTAACGCCCTCGCTGACCAACGTTTTCCCATTGTTGTCTTCAATTTGTTTGACCCGTAGCAGCTTCATCAGGATGATGTCGGTAATCGAAGTAATCCGCATCTCACGCCACGCCTCGCCATAGTCGTGATTTTTGTTCTGTAGCAGCTGGAACGTTTCCTCCACCGCCGCCTCGTACAGGGGCTGCAGCTCTTCAACTGAAAGCTCGAGTTTGTCTTTGTCGGACATCTGCATCTGAATCAGGGCGATCATACAATAGTTGATGATTCCAATGAATTCGTCCCGGATCGGATCGTCAACCTTTTGCGTACCCTTTTCCTGAATGCTTCGAATCCGTTGAGCCTTTATGTATATCTGATCCGTTATCGACGGTAACCGAAGGATGCGCCATGCCGTCCCGTAATCCCTCGTTTTCTTTTCGAACAATGACCGGCATGTTTCGATAACCGATCGGTACTCTTTTACCGTTTTCTCAATCACAGGTGAAAAATTAGTATTTAAGGCATTAATTTGAATCGAAATCGATCAAGGTAAAATGAAATATTCGCCCGAAAGTACGGGATTTTTGATTAACGGCACACTGAATATCAGGGGCCGGTTACTCGATCTGACCACCCCGCGTGTCATGGGCATCCTTAACGTCACGCCTGACAGCTTTTACGACGGAGCACGACTTCGCGATGAGAAGGCGGTATTGGAGAAGGTAGAGGCAATGCTGGCCAGCGGCGCGACCATGATCGACGTCGGCGGCTATTCGACGCGCCCTGGAGCTGATGATGTTCCTGAAAATGAAGAGCTTAAACGCGTCGTGGGTGTGATAGCGGCGGTCAAGAGGCAATTCCCGGAGGCGATTATTTCCATCGATACATTCCGGAGCGGTGTCGCGCGGACCGCGGTCGGGGAGGGAGCCGACATTATCAATGACGTGTCAGGTGGCAATCTGGACCCCGACATGTTTTCAGCGGTGGCGCAGCTGGGCGTTCCTTACATTCTGATGCATATGCGCGGAACTCCGGCGACGATGTCGGGCCTCAACGACTACAATAATCTTGTCGTCGATATTCAGTCGGAGCTTAAACAAAAGCTCGTTCAACTGACGCAGCTTGGTGCGCGCGATATCATTGTCGACCCGGGTTTTGGTTTTGCAAAGAGCGTCAGTCAGAATTTTGAATTGCTCGATAAGCTCGACTTGTTCCGGCAGCTGGACAGGCCACTTCTTGTTGGTCTTAGTCGAAAATCCATGATCTGGAAAACTCTAGAGACCACCGCCGAACACGCGCTTAACGGAAGCAGCGTGTTGCATACGGTAGCCCTACTCAAAGGCGCTTCGATCCTGCGTGTTCATGATGTCAGGGAAGCGGTGGAATGTATCGCGCTTGTGCGTCAGCTTGGAACACAGCGACAATAGTTTTCGGTTTCAAACGCGGGCAAATGGGGCTAAAATGATACCTTTACAAAGGGATGCTGTTTCTTTTTAAAATTGGTTTTCTTGATGTAAGCCTGGTTGATTTTATCGACATAGCGCTGGTGAGTGTCTTGCTTTACCAGGTTTACAAACTGATCAGAGGTAGTATCGCGGTTAATATCTTTCTTGGAATCCTTGCCCTCTACCTGGTGTACCTTATTGTTCGCGCCGCGCAAATGGAATTGCTGGCGACGATTCTCGGGCAGTTCATGGGCGTCGGCGTACTGGCCATGATAATTCTCTTTCAACCGGAGATCCGGAAGTTCCTTCTTGTCATTGGACGCGGAACGGAGTTCCGGGAAAACATTTTCCGTACCATCGCCAACTGGCGTAATCAATACCAGGAAGATTTCGAGGTCGACCAGATCATGGAAGCTGCAAAAGCGCTTAAGGCCTCGAAGACGGGCGCGCTTATTGTTTTCAGCCGTGATACGGAACTTAAGTTCTATGCCGAAACAGGAGATCCTTTGGATTCCAAAATATCGAAGCGCCTCCTTCTTTCAATATTCAACAAAAATTCCCCGCTTCACGACGGCGCCGTGATCGTTCATAAGGCGCGCATTAAGGCGTCTCGTTGTGTGCTCCCGGTGAGCGAGAACGATAACCTGCCACCGAATTTCGGACTCAGGCATAGGGCCGCCGTTGGCATGTCGGAGAATACGGATACGCTGGTGATGGCAATTTCCGAGGAGACCGGCCGGCTCATCCTGGCGCGGAATGGCAAGTACCTTCGGGGTCTGAAAATGAAACAGGTCGAGATCAAGATACTGCAGTACCTCCACAACGATGAGCCGGCGAATTGGGAAGAACTGCCGGCGGAAGAGCCTGAAACGTCGATGCCTGCGAAAATTTAGATCTTGCCGGAGCTCCATATAAAATGAGAATCATAACTGCCCTTTTTGTTCTTGGGGGTGCACTTGGTGCGTATGCCCAACCCGTTGAAACTGTCGTGCAACGGGGTCATGAGTTGTCGGTCCTCCGTGTGCTGGTAAGTCCCGACAGCAACTTTGTGATCACAGCAAGCAAAGATAAATCGGCGAAGCTGTGGGAGATGGGTACGCGACGCGAGGTTCGTTCCTTTCTTGGGCACGAAGCTTCGGTGACGTCATTGGCCACCTCATCTGACTGGAAGCTCCTGCTAACTGGTGGTAACGACAAACAAGTGAAACTGTGGCGCATAGACACGGGAGAGGAAATCTTCAGCGCGCTCACCATCGGCCTACTGCTCTGGTACGGAGGGGGATTG
>CBKWFZ010000109.1:0-8605 GCA_966673785.1 uncultured bacterium | reverse complement strand
AACCCTGACAGATGCTTTGTCCAGCACATACCCGGCCGAAAGATCAACCTGAAAGAAGCTGGGCAACGGAATGAGTTTCCTGTTGTCATCGGGTACTGTGAGCCGCACGGAGCGCCCGGCCATCATGTCGCCAACGTAGAACAGCGTGAATCCCGCGTTCAGCCCTTTTAATGCGGAAGCCGCGTCAACGTTATATTGCATGCTCAGATTTGCAGTATGCACAGGGTTGTAACGCAACCGGCTTCCTACTTCAAATATATTGCTCTTCGTGTATTTGCTGCTGTTGTAGCTGTAACCGGCGATGAACGAGAATCCGCGGATTTGCCGCGTCATAACATCCAGTTCTGCTCCCTTACTCGTCACTTCACCCGCCAATTCCTGTGCCGATGGATTCAACGGTGCCGATGGTGCCGGAAATACAGCCTGCGAAAGGTTGCTGTTGACAATCTTGTACACGGTCACATTCGCGCTAATCAGTCCGTTAAAAAAGTCGTTCTTGACTCCGGCCTCATACTGGTTCATCATCGAAGGCTTCAATGGATTGAAGTTGATATCGGTCCCGGAATTTAAATTGAATGAATTCGCATAGCTCGCAAAAATCGAAGTGTTCTTCAACGGCTGATACACGATTCCAAAACGTGGAGTAAACGCATCGTCATAGCGGGCCGGGGCCTGATTGGGGTTGAGAACAGTTTCACCGGATACATTGACCGAAAACGACTCGCTCCTGGTTTCCATATAGCTGTACCGAAGTCCTGCGAGCACTTTTAGCTTTTCCGTAATGGTTACGAAATCCTGGACGTAGAAGCCCAAACGCGTTACACGGTTCTTTGTCAACGTAGACGCTGTTGCACGCGGAATGTCCGAGCGCTGTTCGAACGCTGAAAGATCAAAAACATTGATCTTGTCGTAAGCGTTGCTGACACTGTCAGGGTATTGCTGCAGTCCATAAATTTTAAACCCGTTACTTTGCGTGTTATAACCGTCGGCGTCGCCACCGATAAGAACGACGTGTTTCACAGAACCTGTGTTGAAATTTCCGGTCAGATCAAGCTGACCGAGCATGTAGCGCTCTCTGGTCCGTGACCGCTGCAAGTTGCGCGCCCAGGTGCCATCGGATTTGATTGTAGTCGGCCTGGCTGTACTGTAAAGATCGTTTTCAAAACGCTGGCCTCCTCCGGTCAGCCTGACGCTCCAGCTATCATTCAATTGATGCGTAGCCGTTACCGTCATACTCTTTTGCGTTACGGCATAGTTGGCCCATGATGCCCCCAGGAAGCGGCTCCGCGGAACGTCCAGCACTTCATAGTTTACGGCACCGATTCCGTAGTCGGGAGTTCGGTTATCATCCAGATAATCTCCCTCAATGAGTACAGTGGTCTTTTCGCCGACGTTGATTTGCAGCGACGGATTGATGTAGATCCGTTCTGATTGCACGACATCCCTGAAGCTTTCCGCATTTTCGTAGGAGGCATTAATCCGGTACGCAACGGACTTGCTGTTGTTTACCGAGCCGTAAACATCAATCGACGGCTTGAAAAAGTTATAACTGCCGACGCGAAATGAGATTTCACCGCCGTTCTGAAACCTGGGTTTCTTTGTCACCAGATTAAGAACGCCTCCCGCCGCAACGTTTCCGAAAAGAATTGCATTGCTTCCCTTAAGCACCTCGACACGTTCAAGCGAGCTGATCTCCGGCATCACGCCATTATTAAATCGAACACCGTTCTTGAATGTATTATTACTTCCGAACGCGAAGCCGCGCCCTGCGATCTCTTCCTGCGTACCACCGGTTGTGCCCATGGTATAAACTCCGCTGACATTCTTCAGCACATCGCTCACACGAAGGGTCTGCTGTTCCTCAAGTACTTTTGCATTGATCGCAATTACGCTTTGTGGGAGATCGAACGCCTTGATTGGCACCTTGCCAATACCAACCGTTTCTTCGTTAAGACTTCTCGAACCGCTAATGACCACTTCAGAGAGCTCGTGTGCATCCTCCGTTAGACCGAAAGCGACCTCAGTTACGTGTCCGTCCGTGACCTCCACAGCCTGCTCAACCGGCTTCAGTCCGACAAAGGAAATTCGGAGGGTATACGTGCCTGGGCGGACACCGTCTATGGCAAAGTGGCCCTTATCGTCGGTAGTGGCTCCCGAACCGGTTTCCTTAACCACAACGTTGACGTGCGTTGCCGGCTGACCTTCGTGATTTAGTACGGTTCCATGAATGGCGCCGGATTGAGCGATCACCGTGAAAGTGCAGAATATGGCGAAAACGAGGAGGTAAAAGGACTTCATTATTTAGATTAGTTTTAAATAATGGGGCGAAGAAGCAGTTTATTTAGAATGTTTCCAAACAGTTGGTGAATTTTTAATGGCTGATTTTCATCAGGCAACCGGGGGGTGGCTCGTGCGCATACTATCTTTGCTTTGCGAAAATTTGCTGTTTGGCGCTATTCAATCGTTCGCATGAAGCCACTCCTAATATTTTTGTTCTGTGCCGTACCATTCATTGCGACAGCGCAGCCACTTACCCACGAAGAGGCTACGGCTATCGCGCATAGTCTGGGCGAAAGGAGAATTCTTAGTGACGCCGGCACGAAGTATCTGATCAAAAAATTGTCGGACGAATCTGCGACCTACGATCCATTTGCTGAAGACAACTATCCGCTGAGGTCAAAGGAAGGTATTCTTCGATTTTGTCACGCCGCGTTCTTCCACGAATACCTGTACCGGATTGGCGCAATGTTGCCCAATCGGGATCAAAAGCGCGATCAGCGCCGGCTCGCGCGGAAGGCAAGGAAATTTCGCGACGACCCTGAGGCTTACCAGCAATTGGTCAATTCATTATCAGAAAAACAATATCACCTGCCGAAACGGTTTCGGGGGTACCTGATTGAAGCACGGATTCGGGCGGAAGATTCGCTCCCGAGGATGTGGCGTGTTCTCCCGTTGTTTGGCCCCGGCCAGGAACTTCGAAAAGGATTGATCCATGCAACGCGCAGTACGATTGGCAAAACCCGAACCAGGACCGCGAAGGACCTGCTCGAGCTTGAGCTCATTGACCAACGTATCTGGCGAGAACTCAACGATCACCTGGCAGACAGCTCAATTACAACTGAAGATGAAGTCCTCCGATTCGCGGCAGAACGCGCAAAGTACTACGTGGACTATCCCGTGAATCGCAACAACCAACTTGCATTCCTCGATTCCCTCATGAAACATGGTTTGTTGGCATCAGCGCAAAAAGATGCGTTGGTTCGGTCACTTGAAGATGACAAGCTAAGAACGCAGTTCGAAATTTTGGTGAACTGCAAATCCGTAATCCTTCCGGAACCCGTTGGCAAAGATAGCCTGTCTGAATACTATAGCAGGGTTTTGGACAAAGTTGAACAGATCGTTACCGGATTCCACTACACCGACCTATGTGTTGTACGCGACACAATGGTAACACCCTCTGGAGATCGCGAAGATATTATATTGTCGTTCCAGGCGAACAATCAGACTTACGGCCATCGATTCGAATATTACGCCTCCGCGGATGACGACACGGCTTCATTCGGCTTCACTCAGCTTAACCGATATGATTTTTACCCGGCTATCAATTCATGGCTGGCGGATCAGGCATCGCCGTTCCGTCTTTACCAGGCTACGACCGGAACGTGGCCCGATCAGCCGGAGGAAGGTGATCGCAAAGAGCGTGACGTCAGGGCGGCTTTGATCCTCTTGACCGAAGAGCAGCGCAAACTTTGGGGTGATGGCCCATACTTCCTGAGCGACGAAAAACATAACAACGAATTCACTACCGGAAGCGTCAACGCTGCCATCGACGATTTCGAAAAGATCGGACTGTTCTCTCACCTGAGTGAACGCGAGATAGATTCGTGCCGCAATGAAGTACTGTTTTCCAACCCGCAGTCGTGGACCGCGGTACTCACGAAGTTCCGGGACGTCGTCCATATTTTTGACTGGGAAACACCAGACCTCGAACACCCTTATGTGCAGCAGGTCAACGCGTTCAGCAGGATTGCCCGCGGTCATTTTTCTGTTTCAGATCCGACCGATGATTTTGATATACGCGGGAAACGCAATGACAAGGTCCATCTTTCATTTCATCTCAACGGTAAACGCTATGCGCAGGAACTTTCAATGAACGTCGATTGGCTCGACTGGGAATTCCTGCAACTCATCGACTATGCACTCAGGGATAACGGAGTGCCGGGAACCTTCGTGAGTTGTTATAGTAACGGTCAGGTATCAGGATACATCTTCCTGTCGAATGATCAGCAGGTTTATCTGCGCTCCAGATACCCCGGGATCCTAACCACAGAATAGCTTTGCTGTTTGATCACATAAATCCAGACATCCACCACCAATGTCAAAAGTTTACCCGGTTCGCAGGAGGACGATGGTAATCTCAATCGCATTGCATACCTTTGAAACCGCTAAGGGGTGCCTTGTCGTTAAACCGGCGACTGATAGAAAGGCTGAGATTATACCCGATGACACTACTTTGTAGTTCATGCACCTGATCTGGATAATGCCAGCGTAGGGAACAAAGCTGCTGATACCACAATGTCGGCGCTCCTTCAGCACGAAAACATGAATATCGATCTGACCCCTACATGGGAGCTATTGAAGGAGCAGGCATCACACACTGACGCCGTTCAGTGGGTCGTATTGATCTTTGGCGTCACGGAAGTTTTACTCGCCCGCGCCAATAATATCCTCCTTTATCCGGCCGGAATTATTTCCGTTACCTTTTCAATGTTCAGCCTTTTTAACGTGGGCCTCTACGCTGAGTCACTGCTTCATCTCTACTACCTTGTCATGAGCGTTTACGGATGGTGGTACTGGCACAGAAAAAAAGACGCCCCGCCTGTTCGGATTTCATTTACAACACCCCGGGAATGGATGATTACCGTTGCCATCGTCGTCGGTGGCTGGGCGACCCTGTTCCTGATACTCCGCGAATTCACGCCGTCGAATGTTCCCGCATGGGACGCATGGATCAGTTCGACCGCATGGGCCGGCATGTGGTTACTGGCGCGGAGAAAGATTGAAAACTGGATACTGCTCAATATCTCGAATGCATTTGCCATTCCACTGCTTTTTCAGAAAAAGCTGCCACTGTTCGGCGTGCTTACCGTCTTCCTGTTCATCGTAGCATGTATAGGATACATCGACTGGATCCGGAAATACCGACGTGATGAAAAATCATACGCCCCCTGAACGGATGGAAGGCATCAAACATCCGCAACATTTTTTCCCCAGCGAACACCTGGAGACCATCCTTTCATTCTCCGGTGAGGCTGAGGCGTCTGGAAAACTGCATCCGGAGCAGCTCGCAACAATTTACAGGACGAAACTCTTCAAGATGTTTGTACCCCGGCGCTATGGCGGACTTGGATTCACACTTCCCGAGGTTTTAAAAACGGAGGAAGCACTCGCCTGGGCCGATGGCAGCGCCGCATGGGTAATTACACTTTGCTCGGGCGCCGGATGGTTCGCCGGTTTCCTTCCACCCGAACTTGTGAAGGAAATCTTTGCCAGCGAACACGCCTGCCTGGCAGGCAGTGGGGCAGCAACGGGAACAGCCGAAGAAACGCAGGACGGATTCCGGATCAGCGGCGAATGGTCATACGCCTCCGGTGCGCCGCTTGCGACCATGTTTACCGCGAACTGCATACTGACAAAAAACGGCGTTCGACAAACCGACAGCGAAGGCAATCCTTTGGCGCGATCGTTTATTTTCTATGCCACCGAAGTCGAGATCGTCCCCAACTGGCGCGCTATGGGTATGGTGGCCACTGAGAGCCATGGGTTCCGCGTCACCAATCTGGTCGCGCCTCCGGAACGCGCATTTGTCATCGATCCAAGGCACGCTACCATCAACAAGCCGGTTTATCGATTTCCGTTTCTACAGCTTGCGGAAACCACGCTTGCGGTGAATTATTCGGGGCTTGCGCAACGGTTCATCGATCTTTGTGAGCATATAACTTTGTCCCGGCCACGAAAGAACGCGGCCTCAGGCATCTTGAACGATACCTCTGAGACCCTGAGTGAAATCCGTTTCCGTTTTTATCAGGCCGTTGAAACCGCGTGGTCTTTCTGCAACCATGAGGAACCCATCCCTCCCGTTGTGTTGGGTCGTGTGAGCGAAACCAGTTACCAGCTCTATAAAACTGCGATTGCCTCGGTTCACAGGTTATATCCATGTACGGGACTTACCGGCGCAGATAAGACTACCGAAATCAATCGGGTCTGGAGAAACCTTCATACTGCAAGCCAGCATTCCCTGTTCGCTGAACGAAAGTAATTCGTTGCAGAAGGCGCGAACGATAATGGCGTAGTTACCCCTCCATATTGGCTGATCCGCACCCTGTGAAGCGAATGTTCTTTTCCAATCTTTCTCGAAAAAAGATATGATAACGGAAAACCAGAAAACGCAGCTGCAAACCGCAGTCGATGTGGCATTTGTAAATTTTAAGGCGGAGATTTCGTCGATTGATGAAGGCAGGATAAATCAGGTACCTTTCCCGGGAAGCTGGACGCCGGCGCAGGTAGCCATGCATATTATCGCTGCAACGGATGGCGTACCGGATGCACGAACATCAGCTGCGTCGCGTCCCGCCGACTCATTGTTGCCGGCAATTCGTCCATGGTGGGAAGATCTTTCGCAGAAATTTCAATCACCGGTGGAGTTGTTTCCGGAAAAACGGGATCGTTCCCGTGCGGAGCTGCTTGAAGAATTGCATCGTGTTCATCGGAAGGACATGCAAATCATTGAAGCGAAAGATCTCACCGCAATTTGCCTCGATTTTGAATTGCCAACAGTCGGATACCTGACGCGTTATGAATGGCTCTGGTTCATTGAGATGCATCTGAGAAGACATTTGCATCAGCTGATAAAAATACGGGAAGCTTTCGCGGCGTAGAAGGCATAGGTGAAAGCCGGTGCATTGCCGATCTGCACCGTATCCGGAAAAAATCTGGTTTAAGCCAGCTGACATGGTTACTTTCAGGACACCATGAAAACGGTCATTCTTTTTCTCCTTGCAATGGCTGCCTTTGGCGCGAACGCGCAGTTCTCGCAGGCTTCGCGTGACAGTATCGCCAGGTTATCTGCCGCCGATCACGAGCAGATGAAACAACAACTCGGAATCAAGATTCCTAACAGACGTGGTCCGTCAGGGGATCCTCAGGCGCCGGATGCAGCCAATACCGATGAATCAAAAGTCAAACGTCATACATTGCCTGATCCGCTGCTATTTAACAATGGCCAGGCGGTAAAGTCACCCAAAGACTGGATGGACAAGCGACGTGCAGAAATAGTAGCACAGTTTGACAATGAGGTCTACGGAAGAGTGCCGGCGCAAATTCCCGCGGTATCATGGAAAGTCATTTTTGTTAAGGACACCGTGATTGGGAACTTTCCGGTTTCGGAAAAAAGAATTTCGGGAATCGTCGACAACAGCGCATACCCGGACATCAGTGTAGAAATAGAAATCCTGGTAGGGACGCCGGCGAATACCACGGTACCGGTACCTGTCGTTATGGAGTTCGGATTCATCCGGTGGCCATTCGGGCCCCCGCCTTCACAAATGAATCCCCTCTTCTCACCTCACGAACCCGGCTGGAAAGAACAACTGCTTTCACAGGGCTGGGGATATGCGATTCTTAATCCCGCCAGCGTCCAGGCAGATCATGGTGCCGGCCTGCGCGCCGGTATCATTGGACTGGTAAATCGCGGGCAGGCAAGGAAACCGGCTGACTGGGGTGCGTTGCGTGCATGGGCGTGGGGAGCCAGCAGAGCCATCGACTATCTGGAAACAGACAAGCATGTGGATGCAAAAAAGATTGCGATTGAGGGGCTGTCGCGTTACGGCAAAGCCGCTCTGGTTGCGATGGCATACGAACCGAGAATAGCACTTGGCTTCATTGGATCTTCCGGCGCGGGCGGAGCGAAAATTCTCCGCCGCAACTTCGGCGAGCAGGTCGAGAACCTTGCTTCATCCGCCGAGTATCACTGGTTCGCAGGAAACTTCATCAAGTATGCGAGTAGTCTGACCGTTAATGATCTGCCTGTCGATGCGCATCAACTAATCGCTCTGTGCGCTCCCCGGCCGGTATTCATAAGCTCCGGCTCGCCTCACGTTGAAGGTCAGTGGGTCGATGCAAAAGGAATGTTCCTCGCTGCAGTACACGCCGGACCAGTGTACCGGCTCCTGGGCAGGAAGCAACTGGAAACATCGGAGTTCCCGGTGATCGGAACACCGCTCACAAATAGCGACATTGCCTTTCGCCAGCACGCCGGCGGTCATACCACCGGACCCAACTGGAGCACATGGATCGCCTGGGCTTCCCGGTATTGGAAGTCTGGTGTTAGATGAACGTCGCGCTAGGTCGTTTCATCGCCTGTGCCTGTTACTGCCAGGTCCCCTGACTGCAGGTCCCGGGCTTCAGTTTCCCCAGTCTCCATCCCTGCGTCATTCCGGACCGCACCTTGCATGTTGCTGAGCGAGGGATTTTCTCCCAATTGAATACGCTCAGATTCCAGGCGTTTTTTTTGAGAACCAGGCATCCGGTCATAGGCATTCATGGT
>CBKWFZ010000108.1:0-8605 GCA_966673785.1 uncultured bacterium | reverse complement strand
GGACTACCTGAACAGGGATAGTTTTTTTACCGGTGTACAGGAAGGGAGTATCGGACTGGAACGCATCCTGCTGATGCTCAACGTTCACCATGATGAACTTGTCGTCGATGAAAAAGGTCTTTACAGCATCGAGAATTTTCTCAACGCGCGCCGGCAGATGTACTGGCAGGTTTACCTCCACAAAGTAACGGTCAGTGCGGAACGTATGGTAGTCAATATCCTGCGTCGTGCGAAAAGTCTTATCGTCGCCGGAAACAACCTTCCGGCGAGTGATGCATTGATGACGTTCCTGAAAAAAGATATCACGCTGAACGACTTCCGCGAAAGCGAGGGTGTGCTCGAAGCATTTGGTTCACTTGACGACCACGACATCTGGGGGGCGATCAAGTTCTGGCGCTCATCGTCAGACAAAATCCTTTCGATGCTGTGTGGCGACCTTCTCGAACGCAGGCTGTTTCAGGTTCGGCTAACCAGCGAACCGATCCGGAAGGATGTCATCGCGCAGATCCGGGAAGCGGTAAAAACGCAGTATCATACATTGGGTTCAGAAAGCCATTATCTGTTTTCCCACGGCACCGTAAGCAATGAGGCGTATGCGGAAGGAAAACAAATCAACATCCTGATGCGCTCGGGTGAAGTTGTCGATATCGCCAGAGCATCCGACCTTCCTGCCATACGGGCGCTTAGTAAAATCGTGAAAAAAAACTATCTCTGCTGGCCTAAAAATGTATCTTTGTAGGATTCGCATATCTGTGTTCGCAATCACGAACGCTGATATCAGCCAACTAAAAATCAACCTTTAACGATGGAATTTACAGTTAACCAGATCGCAGCAATGCTTGGCGGAGAAGTGAGGGGAAACGGAAGCGACAAGGTTAACATGCTGGCGAAAATTCAGGACGCCCAGAAAGGGCAGATCGCTTTTTTGTCCAATCCCAAGTACGAGCAATACATATACTCGACGCAGGCATCAGCGGTTATTGTCAAGAAAGATTTCGTACCCAAGAAGGAAGTACGGTCCTCCCTCATACTTGTCGAAGATCCTTACTCAAGCTTCACGGCTTTGCTGGAAGAATATCATAAACTGATCAGCTTTCAGAAAAGTGGCATTGAACAACCCAGTTTCATCGGTGAAAAATCGCAGACCGGTGTCAACGTGTACCGCGGCGCATTCTCTTACATTGGAAACAATGTCACTCTCGGTGACAACGTAAAAATATATCCGCATGCTTACGTCGGTGACGATGTGCGCATCGGAAACAATACGATACTTCACCCCGGCGTGAAAATCTACAGCGGCACGCGGATCGGAAACGACTGTGTGATCCATTCCGGTGTTGTGATCGGTAGTGATGGCTTTGGCTATGCGCCCCAGGCCGATGGCACGTACAAGACGATACCGCAGTTGGGGAATGTGATTATTGAAGATAACGTCGCGATCGGCGCCAACACCGTTATCGATTGCGCGACGTTTCTCGGTGACAGCACATTCGTGCGCAGCGGTGTAAAACTCGACAACCTGATTCAGGTTGCTCACAATGTTGAGATCGGCAAGAATACCGTTCTCGCTGCCCAGACCGGGATATCCGGCTCCCGTAGGATTGGCGAAAATTGCGTCATTGCCGGGCAGGTCGGTGTCGCCGGTCATCTTGTGATTGCCAGTAACACCAGTATCGGCGCTCAGGCCGGCATCCTGAAATCCAATAAGGAATCAGGAGAGAAACTATTAGGATCCCCGGCTATGGACTACAAGGGTTATTTCCGGTCGTATGCGGCCTTCAAGAATCTGCCCGACTGGTATGACCGGCTGCGTGAACTGGAACGCAAAGTGCAGGAAAAACAAGCTGAACGCGTCAAGACCCCATAATCCCCTCAAAGTTTGATTATCTGGATATTGAGCTTAAATTTGCCCACTTTTCAAGCCAATGCTCAATATCAAACAGCAAACAATCCAGAAATCGGTTACCCTTTCCGGGGTAGGACTGCATACAGGAGTACAAACGAACATGACATTTGTTCCGGCGAAACCCAATCACGGAATCAAGTTTCAACGTATCGATATTCCCGGCTCACCGATAATTGATGCGGATTGCGACAATGTAGTTGATGTCTCGCGCGGAACGACAATAGAGCAGTCAGGGGCCCGGGTAAGCACCATTGAGCACACGCTGGCTGCATTGACAGGGTTGGAGATCGACAACGTCCTTATTCAGCTCGACGGCCCCGAATGTCCGATCATGGACGGAAGCTCACTGCAGTTTGTTGAAGTATTGAAAAACGCAGGTTCGGAGGAGCAAAACGCAATCCGGGACTTCTTTGAAGTTCAGGAACCAATATTCTACCGTGAGGCAGCCCGAAACGTTGAAATAGCGGCGCTCCCTCTCGACGATTACCGGGTAACCGTAATGATCGATTACAATTCACCGGTTCTCGGAAGTCAGCACGCCTCTATCACCGATATCAGACAGTTCGAAAAGGAGATTGCATCCTGCAGAACCTTTTGCTTTCTCCACGAGCTTGAAATGTTGTACAAGAACAATCTCATTCGCGGGGGCGACCTTAACAACGCCATCGTGATCGTCGACCGTGTGGTGCAGGAGAATGAACTTGAGAATATCGCCAAAATGCTGGGCAAGCCTAAAGTGGCAGTGAAGCAGGAAGGCATTTTGAACAATATTGAACTGCGTTACAAGAACGAGCCGGCGCGTCACAAGCTGCTCGATATCGTTGGTGATCTTACCCTTGCCGGGCGGCCACTAAAGGCGCAGGTGCTTGCTGCAAGGCCGGGGCACGCCGCGAATGTGGCTTTCGCGAAGAAACTCAAGAAGGCCATGCAGGAGGCCGACAAGAAGGGGAGGCCGAAATACAATCCGAGCCTTCCACCTGTGATGGACATTAACAAGATCTCGTCGATCCTGAAGCATCGGTATCCGTTCCTGCTTATCGACAAGATCATATACCTCGATACAGAGAGCGTGGCGGGTGTAAAGAACGTCACGGTAAACGAACCGTTCTTCCAGGGCCACTTCCCCGGTAATCCGGTGATGCCTGGGGTACTGCAGATTGAAGCGATGGCACAGATCGGCGGAATACTTGTTCTCAATACGGTGCCCGATCCGGAGAACTACTGGACCTATTTCCTCGGAATCGAAAACTTTCGTTTCCGGAAGATGGTTCTTCCCGGCGACACCATGGTTATCCAGTGTGATCTGCTTGCGCCGATTAAGAGAGGAATTGCCAAAATGTATGGTCGTGCATTTGTGGGCAACACGCTCGTTTGTGAAGGTACAATGACGGCCAGCATCGTCCGAAAAGATTCATGAGTCAGTATCAACTAAGCAACGTACATCCTGAAGCCATCATTGGCAATAATGTTACGATAGAACCATTCGCCACCGTTCAGAAGAACGTTGTGATTGGAGACGGGAGCTGGATCGGGCCGTACGCAACCCTGATGGAAGGTTCGCGGATCGGAAAGAACTGCAAGATCTTCCCCGGGGCAGTCATTTCGGGCATCCCTCAGGATTTGAAATTCCGCGGTGAAGAAACAACGGCCGAGATCGGTGACAACACCACCATCCGTGAATGCGTGACCATCAACAGGGGAACTGTCGATAAGTTCAAGACTGTAATCGGCTCCAACTGTCTGCTCATGGCATACGTTCACGTGGGACATGATTGCATTGTCGGTAACAACTGTATTCTTGGAAACGTGGTGCAATTGGCCGGACATGTGCTGATCCACGACCACGCTATTTTCGGAGGGTCCTGCGCGGTTCAGCAATTCTCAAAGATCGGGGCACATGCCTATATCGGAGGTGGCTCGCTTGTCCGCAAAGATGTTCCGCCCTTCACGAAGGCTGCACGTGAGCCGCTGTCCTACGCAGGTATCAATACCGTTGGACTACGCCGCCGCGGATTTACATCGGAGAAGATCAGCGAAATACAGGAGATCTACCGGTATATTTTCCTCAAGAACATTAATAATTCCAAAGCCGTCGAGATCGTGGAGAACGAAATCGCCGCGAGCACGGAACGCGATTACATCCTGGACTTCATTCGCACTTCGGAACGCGGCATCATGAAGGGATACGGCGGAATCGATTAACCTCAACCCCGACGACGCGTGTCCGAATCAACCAGTTACCGCGGCATCACGATCAATATTGAAGATCTTGGTAAACGGTTTAACAGGGAGTGGATATTCCGAAAACTCAGTTTCACGTTTAGTCCCGGCCAGACATACGCAATCACCGGTCCGAACGGCTCCGGCAAGTCGACGCTGATGCAAATATTGTGGGGTCAGAGTCTTCCGTCAGCCGGCCTTTTATCTTACAAGCGAAACGGAAAAGACATCGCCGCGGAAGAAATCTTCCGATTCATTTCGGTAGCAACGCCGTACATGGACCTTATCGAGGAGCTTACACTCGAAGAACACATCGATTTTCATTGTCGACTGAAACCGCTGAGACCAGGAATAACGCGCGACGAACTGATTGAGCGTATGTACCTTTCGTCATCAAGGAAGAAGCAGATTGGCGTTTTCTCTTCCGGGATGAGGCAGCGGCTCAAGATCGGCTTAGCGCTGTTTTCAGCTGCTGATGTAGTCTTTTTGGATGAGCCGGGTACAAATCTCGACAAACAGGCGTTTTTGTGGTATGTCTCGCAGATTGCCGAAACTCCGCCTCATACATCGATCTTCATTGCGTCAAATAATCCCGATGAATACAAAGGCGCATCGGATGTCCTGAATATCATGGACTATAAATGAGCCTGAACGGGAATCAGATTGGTTACCTTTTAAAAAAGAGGCGATTAATATTGAAATGATATAAATCTTACAGGCAAAAACCCTGAACCGGGCATCTGATTTTTGATTTTATATAATTTACTCGCATATTCGTAAATCTTAACGTTTAAGAAATGACCTTATTAACTCGTATTCTAACGCTCGCTATACTCGTTAGCGCAACCGTTTATTTCACCGCTTGTGACAGCGGAGGCGGAGAAGAAAAATCTGAAAAGGAACAGCAGATCGACAAACTTGTGGGTACATGGAATGCTGCGGCAGTTACTTACGACGGCGACGATCAGATGACTGACTACGCGACGTTTCAGATTACAATAGCCAAAGCATCGGCAGAAGCCATGACGTTCACAACAGCAAATCGTCCGGCTAAACTTACGCCGTGGGACGCATCCGGAACATTTACATTCGGAACACCTGTTTCGTCAGAACTTGTCCGCGGAGACGGAGTTGAAATCACGTACGCGGTAAGCCAGAACAATCTGACCCTGACGATGGAAAATTATTCCGGAACGGGGTATAACGGCCGTACGGAAACCGTTGCCGGTGACTGGGTGTTTACGCTCACAAAATAGATCCGGGACAACCACCAATACTTGAAAAGGTCTCCATGTGCGAGACCTTTTTTATTTCAATACCACAACCGTTACGCCGTCGCCTCCGCGTTCAACGTGTTCGTCTGAAATGCTGGCAACTTCCTTGTAGCGTTTTAACGCGTCGCGAACAACTTTTCGCAACACGCCTTCGCCCTTTCCATGAAGAATCCGCAATTCCCCCTGAGCCAGAAGAATTGCCGTATCCATAAACTGATCCAGCAGGCCACTCACTTCTTCCACGCGCTTTCCGCGAATGTCAAGTGTGCTGTTGAAACTGGCGCGTTTGGCGTGGACATCGATGCCCGCCGTACGTAACCGTGTGGCTATCTCTTTCTCAACAGCAGCCGTGATCTTTTCAAGCTTTTCGACCTTGATGAGTGATTTCAATTCACCGAATTGCACCATGGCTGTCTTGCCCTGGATCTGGGTAACGATACCGCTACCCTCCTGCCCCACGATCCTGACACGATCCCCTTCACGCACTTCAACGACTTTCTTTTCCTTTGTCGCGGGTGCCTTCACTTTCATCGACAGATCCTCAAGGCCCTTTCTTACTTTCAGCGTCTCCTTCCGCTCCGCCTTGTTTTCACGAATGTGGCGGATCGTTTTCTCAATCTCGCGATTCGTTTGCTGAAGCAGTGCCGCAGCTTCCTGTTTTGCTTTATCTATGATCTGTTTCTTCCGGCTTTCAAGTTCATTTGATAACGTCTCGTATCGTGCAAGCGTCTCAGTTACAGCAGCCTCCTTGCGTTCCATCTGCCTTAGTCGGCTCGCAAGTTCCTGCTTCTCTTTTTCCAGCGCCCGTACCAATGTTTCGAATCCGGCGAGGTCCTTCCCGACAAGCATCTCCGCTTCCGCCAGCGTCTGCTCCGGCAATCCTGTTTTCCGTGCAATCTCCAATGCAAAAGAACTTCCGGGCTTTCCCTGATCCAGCTGATAAAGCGGAAGCAGATTTTTGTCATCGAAACGCATCGCGGCATTTTGGATCCCATGGTGCTGGCTCGCAAACAGCTTGAGATTGTAGTAGTGTGTCGTGGCTATGCCCCATACGCGCTTCTTCAACAGCGATGCAAGAATTGCCTGAGCAATCGCACCTCCGAAATTCGGATCCGTTCCCGATCCAAGTTCATCAAGCAAGACCAGCGAACGCTCATCCGCGTGCTGCAGGAACACGTTCATATTCCGCAAGTGACTGCTGTAGGTACTCAGATCATTTTCGATAGACTGCTGATCACCGATGTCAAGGAATATCCGTTGGAAGACGCCCATCCGACTGCGTTCCGACACCGGAATCAGCAAGCCGCACTGAAGCATATACTGAAGGAGCCCTACCGTCTTAAGCGTAACGGACTTCCCACCCGCATTCGGCCCAGAAACCAGCAGCATTCTTTCAGCGGCCGTAAGGGTTACCGTGAGCGGGACGACCTCCCGTTTTCCTTTGAGGCTGAGATACAATAACGGATGTCTCGCATTAATTAACGCGACCTCTGGTTTCTTTTCGAGTATCGGAAGATCAGCGCCGATTTCCAGCGAGAATTTCGCTTTCGATCTGATGAAGTCTATTTGAGCGAGAAACTGGAAGGCATGACGCAATGGATCGAGCTGTTCACGGAACCGGTCGGTCAATTCAGTCAGCACGCGGATCACTTCCCGTTTTTCCGCATGTTCAAGTTCCCGAATCAGATTGTTCGAATCGAGCATTTCGGCCGGCTCCATAAATACGGTCTGACCCGTCGCCGATTCGTCAAGGATAAATCCTTTCAGGCGGCGCTTGTGCTCGGCCAGTATAGGAAGCACGATCCGGCCTTCGCGGATTGTGGGGAGTGCACCGTCAGGCACCCATTTCTCGGCGACGGCATTCCGGTAAATCTGATCAGCAAGTCTTCGCAGCCGCGTTTGTTCGTCATGCAGCGCCTTTCGTATCCGTCCGAGTTCCGGACTGGCGCTATCCCGCACAACGCCCTTGTCGTCAATAAGCTGTCCAACCAGGCGAACCAGGTCTTTCGGCACCAGAACCGGCTCTGACAACCGGTACAAATGCCTGTAGATGTCTTTCGCCTTCGACAGAAATTCCCGGCAGTCCAATATCGTCTGCAGGGAGTACGACAGATGCAGAAATTCCTCGGCTTCAAGCCAGTTGCCGGCCAATGCAATACGCTTCAGCCAGTCGGCGGCATCATAAAAAAAACGGGCCGGGAACGGCTCGCTTTTCTCAAGTATCTGCCTGAATTCGAGGTTTTGCTGAAGCAACGTGGCAATGAACTCCGGGTTGGAGCTAAAGCGCATATTATCAACCCACGCCGCACCGGACGAGGATTGACATCCCTTTTTAAGTTTCTCGCGAATCTGATCGAATCCGAGCTTGGATTCAAAGTCGGATGGGTAGATCATTTTTCTTCAGTGGCAAAAGGCGTGCGCTGCTCCATGAGGTTAAGCGAATCGACCAGCACGCTATATATAGCCTCCAAGTCCTTGGGGCGCTCCATATAGTACTGCATCGAGCGATGAAAGGAGGAATCCGATATCTGCGTCTTCTCGAAAATCATCGGATTCATCTTTTCAAACACCTTAACGGATGAATCGGGACGAATTCCCAAGCGTTGCACCTTTTCTTCCGTCAGGTAGAGCTCGGTCAGGACCCGCACCATATCCTGTCGGGAAAGGATGCCTTCGGGCCGTTCCTCCCGCGTACAGGATGTCATTAAAAACGTGAGCAGCAAACCGGTAAAAACGACCTTTATCACAGATAAAAAACCTTTAAAAATCAATTCGGACCAATATTTCATCGAGCCCAGCAAAAATATCATAATTGTTCTATTTTTCGGGGCCGGGAAATTGGCATACTGGTTATTAAGTCCTTCTAGGCAAAAACAGTTCCCGCAGAAATTGTGCCCATGAGAGAGCTGCTCAAGAAATTAAGGAAATACGAGATCCAGATCCGCAAGGCGATAAACAGTCATATGCAGGGTGATTTCCACTCCGTTTTCAAAGGCAGCGGCCTTGAATTCGACGATGTGAGACCCTACCAGTACGGTGACGATATTCGCACAATCCACTGGAACGTTTCGGCTAAGGGCCACGGCACGTTTGTTAAAACGTATCGGGAAGAAAAGGAACAAACTGTCTTTTTCATCCTCGACGTGAGTGCGTCAGAGGATATTGGACAGACTCAATCAAATTAGGCATAGAATCTTAGAAAAAG
>CBKWFZ010000107.1:0-8624 GCA_966673785.1 uncultured bacterium | reverse complement strand
CGAACCGTTTCTGCCATTCAAACTCGACGAACTCTTTCTTGCCGCGACCTGGGTCATCTATCTGTTCCTCCCTTGCGCGGTGAATCTTGGTTTTTTCACCGTACATTTTATCGAGCGCTGGCGGCATTCGCTTGTGGTCGCCGAACGTCTTGAAAAGGAAAAGACACAGGTTCAGTTCGACAATCTCAAGAACCAACTCAACCCACACTTCCTGTTTAATGCGCTTTCCTCGTTAAACAGTCTGATCCATGAAGATCAACGCCTTGCTTCGGAATTTCTTCAGCAACTGGCCAAAGTGTACCGCTATGTCCTCCAACATCGTGATACGAATGTCGTCAGTTTGAAAATTGAGCTGGAATTTGTTAACCAGTATGTGTCGCTCATCCGCACGCGTTTTGGCCAGGCCGTTGACATCCGGTTCAATGTAGACGAGGAGAAACAGGATTCAGGTATTGTCCCTGTAACACTCCAGATACTCATTGAGAATGCGCTTAAGCATAACGTCGCAGACAAATCGAAACCGCTGCGGATCGAAATCACAACACGGGATTCTTATCTCGAAGTCCGCAATAATTTGCAACTTAGGAGCGGCATCAGGGAGTCGAATCGTCAGGGACTGGATAATCTGAAAAGTCTGTATCGGTTCTTTAGTCCGGACGCCGTTGAAATTGAAAATACGGGAACTCACTTTGCCGTACGAATACCACTATTATCTTAACCTCATATGCTGTTTCGGGAAGCCATGTTGAATGATGTTGCCGCCATTACAAGGCTGTACCGGGCTGTCGCAGCTGTGGAGGGTGGCATAGCGCGTTATGAGAACGAAATTACGGATACCTATGTACAGGACTTTGTTCAAAAGAGCCTGTCGGGCGGACTGATCATTGTTTGCGAACACCCCGAACGCCCCGGTGAACTTATCGCAGAGCTGCATGCATATAAGCAAGGCCCCCTCGTTTTTGACCATGTGTTGTCAAACACAACGCTTGTTGTTCATCCTGATTTCCAGGGACGACAAATCGGAAAAACGTTGTTAACCATTTTCCTTGATGAGATTGCACGAAACAGATCAGATATCGGCAAGGTTGAGCTTATTACGCGTGAATCAAACGAAAGAGCGATTGCGTTGTATCAGTCGCGCGGTTTTCGCATCGAAGGGAGACTTGAAATGCGTATTCGTACGAGGGCGAGAACATACGAGGCTGATATTCCAATGGGTTGGCAAAATCCCAACTACGAATTTTAATGGTACGACAATGCGGATACTAATCATTGAAGATGAACCACTCGTTGCCCGGAATCTGGAAAAACAGATCCGGTCACTACTCGCCGATGTCGAGATCGCAGGTGTCCTGACTTCGGTCGAAGCTGGCAGAAAGTGGTTTCAGACAAATGCGCAGCCTGACCTCATCTTTTCCGATATTCAGCTTTCTGACGGTCTTAGCTTTGATATTTTCGAAACGGGTAACATTAACGCTCCCGTTATCTTCACCACCGCCTATGACGAGTTTGCCGTTCGTGCTTTTCGTGTAAATAGCATTGACTACCTGCTCAAGCCAATCGATGCTCAGGAGCTGTCTCGTGCCCTCGAGAAGTACAAGGCACTTTCAGGCGACCGACCGATTGACGACCAGTTAAAACACCTGATGCGTCGATGGGGTGGGAGCGGTAACCTGTACAAGGAGCGCTTTCTCGTTTCACACGGAAATTCGATGGTGCCTATCCATCAGGATGAAATCGCTTTCTTCCATAAGGAGCAGCTGATATACCTCCACAGTACCAGCAAACAAAAGTTTATTGCTGAGTATAATGCCCTCGATGAGATAGAAGAACTGGTTGACCCTGCGAAGTTCTTTCGCGTAAACCGCCAATACATAGTTCATATTCAGTCGGTGGATAAAATAAGGTCAACGCACAAAGGCCTGACGGTGGTGCTGAAAGGAGAAGATGTATCCGGGATTGATGTCAGCCGCGAGAAAGCTGCTGCGTTCAAAAAATGGCTGGGCTAAATATCCCACGGCAGATCCGCCGGAAACTCGGATTCGTAATGTAAGCCTATTCCGTGTTTTTTCAGTGTTGGCGTCGCTTTGGCAAGCATTATGGCGTGCTCCCTTCGTTCCTTCACTTTACGGATGATGATATAGCGGATTCTTTCCGGGTACGTCTGCGCAAGATCGAGATAGATCCTGAGGTCTTTTTGTGTGTTGTCTCCAATGAGAATGTACTTCTTATTTGGAAAGAGCTCCATGATTTTGGCTAACATATTCATTTTATGTGAATGCTTTTTTCGTAAGATTCGTCTTCTGATAACGTCGGCAAGGTGAACATACTGCTTAAGAAAAAGCGGTCCGGGCGGAAATTCGTTGATCGTAAGAAAACGGAACAACATCGGATATAGATTTTGTTCGCTGTTGCTCAGATAGAAGGAAGCCGTTCCGGCAAGGGCAAAACGTTTGATCAGATGCTGTACGTCTTTTACTGCCTTGCGTTTTTCAACAGTTGTGAAGAGTAATGTGCGAAGTTGCCTGAACTTGTTTTTTATGAAGGAATGGATCAGTGTGTCATCGAGGTCTGACACGACAATGGTATGGGACTCTATCTGGTGAATTTCATTTGGATACAGGTTTTCGGTCAGTTCCACTTTTTTCTCTTCCGGGAGCAGCATTATCTCCTCCAGCCTGGTCTGCTTTTCGACAAAATCGGCTTCGCACCAGAACGACCCCGAGTGGTCCGTCTTCCCGGTGACGGTGCCATGGTCGAATCGCATTTTAAAGGACTTGTTTGGGAGCCCGGTGCTTTGGTATAGTCCAATGATAGTTCTGAAATTCCGGAACCACCCATATTTCTGAAAGGACAGATCGCGTACCGGCGAATGGGCAAGTTTTCCAAAGAACACATTATGTGTGCCGTTGGATAATCCGTAGAAACTCAGCAGGATTACATTACTTTTCCTCATCCGGTACCAGTATGTTCATGGCGGACGAAATTATTTCTACTTTAAGCTCGCTGACTTCGCCGATATATTCGCCATCAACCTGAAGGTGCGCCGGCGGCGAGACCCGGATAGCTGCTTCCCGGGCTCTGATCACGTCTGAAAACATTTCCCGGTCAATGAAGATATTTATCGCAGTAAGACCGGCTTTGACGGCCGATTCGAGGTCAATACGTTGAACGTTGCAGATTTCAAACATCCCGTCGGAGACCGAACCTTCGGAAATCTGAACACCGGTTCCATATTTATGTGCATTGGCAACGACGAGCATGTATCCTTCTTTGTCATAGGTTTTTCCCCCGCTCAGAATTTCGAACTGAACGAGGTCGCTGTCGCGGATCGAGCTGATCAGGTGACGGGCATATCCAAGCATACCTTTGTCACCGGCTTCCTCGTAGTTCTTTACGAGTAATGCATTTGTGCCAAGATCACAAAGATGAATACAGATATGTTTGTTATTGATGCGCAACAAGTCGAGGGGAATGATCTTCTGTGCCTTGATAATAAATTCGAGCGCGTCATCCAACCGTTTCGGAATTCCGAGGGCAGTCGCCAGCCCGTTCGCAGAGCCAAGGGGCAAGATCGCCATGGGAGCGCGCGTACCGATCATATTCCTTGCCACAAGCTGGACCGTGCCATCACCACCGCCGGCAACAACGCGGTCAGGAGCAAACTCGCGGATCATTTCGCGCACAGCGTCGTCATCGTTCTTTCCCGTTGTAAACAGGAAGCGGGCGTTATACCCTGCTTTGTCGGAAGCCTCCTGTAATGAAAGAACAACCTCGTCGGTCTCGGTTTTTCCGGACGTGGGATTCATTACAAAAAGTATCCGCATACACGCTTTGCTTACGCCGTGTAGTGCGTAAAATCCAGTGCCATTCCCAAGTCGCGACGCGACCGGACTAAAAACGAAAACTGATGTCTATTTTGGGGACTGCGCCGCTAAACTTCAATGGAATCGTATACCAGGACTTTGCTCCAGAGGTGGCTGTATTGCTCAACAAACTTTTTGTGCAAGGGATGAACCTGGTAAACGTTCTGGCCCTCCACATCGTCAAAGAACATCAGCTCGGAAACCTGGTAGCTGTTATCCACAACGTCGCGCTTTTCTGTAGAGGCCGGTACACCGATGTGTAATCTTTTGATCGTTTCAATTTTCCGCAATGTGTTGAGGCCCTCGATCAGCTTATCGCGATCTTCTTTCGAGTCTGGATTCTTCAGCCAAAAGAATACGTGGTGTGTCAGTTTCATTTTATTTTTCTTTTGAGTAGGCAGACCAGGATTCGCAGATGCGACGGAAACACCCGTCCCGACGGCGATCGCTGTGGTTACGAAACTTCTGCGTGTTAGTTTTTCCATAGGTGATGTTCTAGATCGGAAAAGATAATGGTTTTAATTACTTCGTTCAACCCTGATCCGGAGGAACGGCTGCTTAAATGGTAATCTCGACATGATTTCCCGCGGGATCAAGGATTACGCTTTCATAATATCCGTCACCGGTGGTCCTGGGCTCGCCAGTTACAATGTATCCATCGTTCCGAAGCCGTTCGGTAAGTTCATCGACGTGTTCTTTCGATCCGACTGAAACTGCTATGTGGGCGTATCCCGATAAAATTGAATCTCCGCGGTCACTGGTAATGCCGGGCTTTGTCATCAATTCAAGCCGGGCGCCGTCCCCGAACGACAGGAAATAACTCTCAAAACTAGTTTTGGCGTTGACATATTTTTCGCCGGCAACGGCGTCGAAATAACGCACATAGAAGTCGCGTAATACGGTCAGGTTATTCGTCCATATCGCGACGTGTTCGATCTTCATGCCTCGACTTTTTCGATGCGAAGCGCCTTTTTAATTGATGAGACGATGGATGTGGCTAGTATGGCCCCAAGCGTTGCAAGAAACATGTCCTTCTGCGCATCCCACACATCTCCCTGTGTTCCCAGGTAGGCGGCTCCCTGTGCGGGGAAGAAAACGTCGGCGACACCCCATTCAATAAGTTCATACATCCCGCTGACGGACAACGTGATCTCTATTGGCAAAGCCCACGATACCCAGACTGGAAATCTGAGCCAGTTAAGGAAGACCTCGCGCATCGGATACGCCAACAGAAAACCAAAACTAAAATGGACGATTCTGTCATACGGATTTCTTGCTGTACCAAAAGTATCCTGAAGCCAGTAGCCCAACGGATTTTCAGCATAGGTGTACTTGGATCCATACACATGCAGGCAAAGGTATATGCAAATTAACAGGTAACTGAGGTCGCTGAACGCGTAGAATCGGTATGTAAAAATGAGAAACCCCAGGAATAGAAATACAAGCGCGTTTTCAAGAAGCCAGTTGCCGATGTCGGATGTGCCAATGAGGGTGGAAATCCAAACGGAAAAAAACACGACGACGTAACCCTGCAGCCACCGGTTTTCTGCGAAAGTCCGGCGGGACACGGAAATGGCGTTGGTAAAACCCATATTCGAAAGATTAGGATCTTAAAATAGGAAAAATCGCCAATATTACGCTTTGATATAAGGCGGAAGCGGAATATCGTTACGCAGTAGTTCATCCGGAACGGGAGCTTCCCGATGAAGTTTAAGCGGAATTACGCCTGCCCACACCGGAAGCTCGTAGTCGGCTTCGTCGTCTTTCGGGCCGCCACTGCGAATCTTTGCTGACGCTTCATGTATCCGGAACTTCATTACGAGTGTCGCTTTCCATTCGCCTGTGTCCGGCTTTCGGATATCCGCCCAACGGCCCGGCTGCACTTTTTCGGTGAACGCTTCGAGTGCACGATACTGCTCTTCAGGATCGTTAACCTTTTCCGCCTTACTGAAAACTACAACGGAGCGGTAATTCATTGAATGATGGAACGCCGATCGTGCAAGAACGAGACCATCGACAAGCGTTGCGCAAAGGCAAACATTCGAGCCGGAGGCGGCAAGCGCACGCAGATATCCGGCTCCGACGGAACCATGAACGTAAAGGTAATCGTCGATGCGGCAGTGGCCTGTAGGGATCTGGAAAGGCATGCCATCATGAATAAAACTTAACGTGACGAAATAGGCTTCGTCAAGAATGCTGTATATCGCTTCAGTTTCGTAGCTGCCTCGCTTCGGCAGTCGCGTGATCGCTGTTTTGTCGGTGACCGGCAGGCGTGGCATGATAAGTTATTTAATCTTCAGGACGATTTTTCCGAATTGGTTTGCTTTCTCCATCAGTTCGAACGCATCGGCTATCTGCTCCAGTGGCAGAACACTGTCAATGACAGGTTTGATTTTCCTCCCTTCAACGAAATCGAGCATGGAGAGAAATTCATCACGCGTACCCATTGTCGTTCCAAAAAGGGAGAGTTGTTTCCAGTATAGCGTTCGGGTAGAGAGATCATCGATGTTTCCCGCGGTACGGCCGAAATTCACGATGCGTCCTCCGGGCAAAGCGAGGTCAAGGAGTTTATTGAACTGCGATCCACCGGCACTGTCGATGATGATATCAAATCCACCGGAAACCTTCATGGCCTCTTCGTGCCATTGATCCTTGCGATAGTTGAAGCCATCGATCGCTCCGAGACTTTTGGCGCGCTCAATTTTTTCGTCGGATCCCGAGGTCACGTAAACGCGCGCCTGATATGCAGTGGCAAACTGAAGCAACCAGAGCGCCGCGCCGCCTCCGACGCCGGTGATGAGTACCTTTTCCTTCGCCCTTAATCGTGCTTTTGTAAAGAGAGCCCGGTAAGCAGTGAGCCCCGACAACGGGACCGCTGCTGCTTCCTCAAAAGTCAGGTGTTCAGGTTTTTCAAAGACATACTGCTTGGGGACAACGATGTAGTCGCTGAAAGTTCCGTTATCGGGAAAACCCAGAATCTTGAACGAGTCGCCCTGAACAAAAGGGTTCGGACCCCAGTTCAGGCTCGGGTTAATAATCACTTCGGCACCGATCAGCAAGGGGTTTGCGTCTTCTCCAACCGCTTCCACAACCCCGGCTCCGTCAGAGCCGAGAATAATTCCATCCTGGAATGTCTGCGTCTGTTCGCGAATCAGCCAAAGGTCGCGGTGATTGATGGCCGCAGCATGTAAACGGATCAGGACCTGATCCTTTATGGGGTTAGGTTTTTTGAATGACCCGATTGAAAGTGGTTGTTCCCTACTTTTAAAAAAGACTGCTCTCATACCCTCCCGGGAAGTTTTGTTGTTGGGTTTAATCAAAGCCCGATACGTTAAGTCGGTTTTGATTTTGAATGTACGATGATACGAGCTTACTGCTTCGTGCGGATGATATAATTCCAGCCGTGAAGGTCGGGTTCAAGTCCCATACGGATATCATTGAGCTTCTTTTTTACCCTGAGCTGGAAACTTTCATTGCCCGGCTCCGGGATCGTGACATCCTGGCCATTTACGTGTATTACGGCAATAGGGGCTACAACGGCCGCGGTACCCGAACCAAATGCTTCTGTAACCTCCCCGCTCGCGAATCCTCTGGCGATTTCGTCAACACTAATCCGCCGCTCCTCCACAGGCATTCCCATGTCGGCAGCCAACGTAAGTATTGTATCGCGGGTAACTCCTTCGAGGATTGCAGTAGTAAGGCGCGGTGTTACGAGTTTGCCATCGATCACGAAGAATACGTTCATCATTCCCACCTCGTCGATGTATTTGTGCTCCTTGTGATCGGTCCAGAGAATCTGGTCAAAGCCCTGTTCGCGGGCAACCTGCGTCGGATAGAACGCGCCACCATAGTTGCCGGCACATTTGGCAAAGCCGGTTCCGCCCTCAGCGGTTCGTACATACGTGTCTTCGACTTTTAACCGGTAAGGCTTCGCCTGATAGGCCGCCACGGGGCTGTTCATTACGATGAACTTGAAATGGTCGGCAACTTTGACACCCAGCCGCGCTTCATAGGCGAAAACAACAGGACGGATATACAGAGATGAGCCCTCTGCTTTGGGAATCCAGTTCTGATCCAGTTCGACGAGCGCGTGCAGTGACTGAAGAAACATCTCTTCTGAAATTCGGGGCATACACATCCTGTCCATCGACCGGTTAAGCCGTGCGTGATGTTTATGCGGTCTGAATATGTTGATGTTTCCGTCATGCATCCAGAATGCTTTCATGCCTTCGAACACAGATTGGCCGTAATGAAGGGAGAGCATCGCAGGACTAACCGTAATGTCGCCAAAGGGTACGATCTTAGGTTCATGCCATTTACCTTCCTTAAAGTCGGCAATGACCATATGGTCCGCTATGTATTTGCCAAATTCAAGGTGATTAAAATCCGTTTCTTCAATTCGCGATTTAGTAGCGCGTTGTACGGGGATGCTCGTGGTTAAAGTACTCATGGTCGTCAGCAATTGAACCGGTTAATTTCTGTATAATCTTCTAAAGTCATGCAAAAAGGGTCGTCAATTCGATGAAAATTTATTCTTTATTCAAATTAGCGGTCATTTTTTGGTAAACATGGCAAAGCACGTCAAAACCTAGGCGCGTATCCTCAGACGTTGTCTGCCAGTTTGAAATTGCCGCTCTGATCGCCGGAGTATTCTTGTATGATGTCGGCGTAAAAAACACCCTGCCGTCGTCGCGAACGTCGTTAAGGAAGCTTTGGATTTCTTCCATGGACGCACCGTGTGCAAGGGTGAAACACACG
>CBKWFZ010000106.1:0-8654 GCA_966673785.1 uncultured bacterium | reverse complement strand
GAAATCGAATTGATGACTGTCACCCGGGTCTGTTTTGCATTCGAATGTAAAGATAATTCGGCGAATGAAAGCGGTATCTGAAGGCTAATAGATGAAATGGGGTCGTTATCGACGGCAATTTGTTAGCCGCCGTGATCATTCATGCAACACACCTGCGTATCAGGATACGGGTCGCATCTTTCCCTCATAACAAGTGCGTTCATTTGAGGTGACCTCGTTTTTGCTGGCGTATATCCTCCTATCTCAATGAAATGCAGATTCGTCAGGCTGGATTTTGCAGGTGGCAATACCTGAATAAGAAGGGTCGTGTCTGCTGTCGTACGTACCCTGTTTACATCTGACGAACTGTGGTTATTTCCGTCAGTTCCGGGATGAAATTCCAAAGGCTACGTGTGGAAGGCGTTCCACAGCCCCCGATAAGAATACAATTTTTTCCATGAGTTTCGCGCAGGGATCCGTTTTAATAGTGGCAAACATTTTTCTTAAATGATTATCGTGATCCTTATCACATACGATAATCTATAGTTGTACTTAACGATTGAACTATGAAAAAGACCAAACATTCATTACAGTCGATCATGGATGATATAGGCCATGCGTTGGCTGAACTCAGGTTAAAGATGGGTTATGATAGTATAAAGGATTTTACGGAGGAGTTCGATTTGCCGATGATTCAGTACTGGCGAATTGAGAAAGGGAAGGCGAATCTTACGTTAAAGAGTCTGTACCGCCTGCTTGCGATTCACAGCATAACGATCGGTGAATTCTTCTGTTACCTGAATGAACTGGAGTACGAATAACACATGATGTTTAACTTTATAAAGGCCGCCTGACGCGGCTTTTTTTGTTGCAGCGGTTCAACAAACTGTGATTAATCTTGCAGTAGCCTAACCGTTATTTCATCTTTCGGTGATGGCATGGTAATTTCCGCCACCTTCGAAATTCCAGACCCGCATAAATGAAATTAGGGAATGAAAGGCAAAAAGAACGGCTTGCTCAAAGGCACGGACCTGCGGTTAGGTGAGCGCGTAATCGACACGGCGCGTGAGATTCACATGATTCTTGACATTCTGATGGAAAGCAAGCAGGGTGGCAATTGCGTCGCGATCAGCAGTTCGCTTACCGGAGAGGGTTTTGTGATCACAGCAGTCGAGGATATTATCCTCGTTGACGGAGCCACGATAATTTGCCTTAAACCTTATGACGTCACAGGATTTATGCTCCCCGTCAGCAAGATCAAGTTAAGCCAGATTAAGGCCGCATGCCTGATGAAATCCAAATTCATTAATCCCGTCTTGAAGAATCTTACCAAAGGAAAGAACTGGTTCTTTTAAAAAAAAAACAGTTGAAAAATCCGGCAAACTGACCAGATCAGTTAACTTCATGCTTCGAAATCAAACGGCTGTCATGAAGAATACGATACAGGCAGATTACAAATATCATGAAGTTGCTGAGCGCATTGAACAGCTCATCGCGCGCAATGTTCTCAAAGTTGGCGATAAGCTTCTTTCCGTTCGTGCCCTCAGCCGCGAACAAGGCATCAGTCTCAGTACAGCATTTCAGGCGTATTATTTTCTTGAAAGCAAGGGCCTGATCGAGGCAAGGCCACAGTCCGGCTACTATGTAAAATACTCGCCGAATCATATCCTTGACCTCCCCGCGGTCAGCGATACTCCGGATGACATCGTTCCTGTGAGTATCAATGAAATGATCAACAGCGTTTATTCAGATCTGCGGTCAACACGGCTTCTCAATTTTGCGCTCGCCGCGCCCTCGGAGACGCTGCTGCCAATGGCAAAGCTGAACAAAGCGCTGATGCACGTCGTCCGGCAATCGCCCTCGAGTTGCCTGAATTATGAACATGTGCAGGGTAATGAAGAGCTTCGAAAACAGATTGCCCGACAGGCATTCAACTGGGGCGGCGCCATTACCGGCGACGACGTTGTGGTGACAGCCGGTGCCGTCGAGGCACTTTCGATGTGCGTCAAGGCAGTTACAAATCCCGGTGACGCGATCGCCATTGAAAGTCCGACCTATTACGCAATTTTTCAATTGATGGAGAGTCATGGACTCCAGGTCGTTGAAGTTCCTACCGATCCCCGTACTGGTGCCGATCTTGATTACCTCGAAACAGCCATCGATCGGTTCAACATCAAGGCATGTTTGTTTGTCAATAACTTCAACAGTCCGCTGGGAAGCTGCATGCCCGATGAAAATAAAAAGCGCCTCGTGAATATGCTCGCAAGAAAGGAGATTCCTCTGATCGAGGATGATATCTATGGTGAATTGTATTTTGGAAAAACAAGACCGAAGACATGCAAGTCTTTTGACCGGAAAGGTCTTGTACTCCACTGTTCATCCGTTTCAAAATCGCTTGCGCCAGGCTACCGTATAGGGTGGACGATACCGGGAAGGTTCAAGGACAGGATCATTACGCTCAAGCGTATGCACACCGTTTCAACCAATACGCTCAGTCAGGCGGCGATAGCCGAGTTTCTCCGGAACGGAAGATTCGAACTTCACCTGCGGCATCTGCGCAAGGCGCTTCACCGTAATTGTCTCCGGTACATGCAGGCGATCTCCGAGCACTTTCCGGACGATACGCGCATTACCCGACCGGAAGGAGGTTTTGTTCTCTGGATTGAACTGAATAGGAAAATAAATTCCTATAAACTTCATAAACGCGCTCTGCGTCATAACATCGGTATTGCTCCCGGACCGATCTTTTCGCCCCAGGGAAGATTTGAAAACTGTTTTCGACTCAGCTTCGGCGAGCCATGGAGCGAACGCGTGGAAGAAGGGATCAGGACCCTGGGCAAGCTGATCCGGGATTACAAGTAGCCGGTACTCGGCTTCTCCTAAATATTCTTTATAAATTTTGTTGAGCCAGCGGTAAATCCGTTTCTGACATAGAATTGGTGCGCATCCTTTCTCCTGTCGTTGCTGGTAACTTCGATCCGGTGGCACAGGCTGTCCCTGAAAAATTCATGCGCCGAAGAAAGGAGCAATGACCCAATTCCTTTTGCACGATGTTTTTCATCCACACAGAACGATGTGATGCGCCCGGTTTTGCCGGGAAGGTGAAAAGATTCGAAGATATGCAAGGCAATGAAACCGGCGATCACTCCGTCGCTCACGGCAACGAGTATGTGATATCCTTCACTCTGGAATAATGCGGTTTTCCGCCCGAGTTCAGATGCATCTAGCGCGTAACCGAGTTGGCCAAGTAACTCAGTCAAAGACCCGATATCCGCTGCCGTTGCCTCCCTGATAATTGTGTTACTCAAAACTCCGTATAAAATTACTTGTAAAGTTAGGTGAATCGGGACTATTTTTCTTAACCTAATCCATACCTATGAACAAACAAACGAGACGAAATTTTCTCTCAACCCTGACGGCAGGTGCATCCGTCCTCACCATGCAAGGCACGAGAGCTAACGCGGCAACCCTCGCGGGCAACTTTCAAAAAAAGCTGGGCGTTGCCCTGGTCGGACTTGGGTATTACAGTGAACACAAACTCGCACCCGCGCTTCAGGAGACCACACACTGCGAACTTCGTGGAATCGTCACGGGCACACCGGACAAAGTTTCAAAATGGAAATCGCGCTTTGGAATAAAGGATGAACACGTTTACAGTTACGAGACATTCGACCAAATAGCAGACGACGATGAGATCGACATCATCTATGTCGTGTTGCCAAACAGCATGCATCACGAATACGTTTTGCGTGCCGCAAAGGCCGGGAAGCATGTCATTTGTGAGAAGCCCGTTTCCGTCTCTGTCAACCAGGCCGTGGAAATGGTCGATGCATGCAAGAAGGCGGGCGTAAGATATTTTGTCGGATACCGCCTGCATTTTGAGCCATTTACGCTTGAAGCAATGCGCATTGGTCAGAAGAAGGAATTCGGAAAGGTAAAAATTGTTCATAGCGAGATGGGATTTCGCATTGGAAATCCGGATCAGTGGAGACTAAAGAAAGCATTGGCAGGCGGTGGCGCGATGATGGATGTTGGGATCTACGCGATACAAGGTGCACGCTACAGCATCGGCTCAGAGCCGGTGTACGTCACCGCACAGGAGTATAAGACCGACCCTCAAAAATTCCGGGAAGTTGACGAGACCATATCATGGCAAATGGAGTTTCCGGGCGGCGAGGTTGCAGTCTGCGCGACCAGCTATGCATCGTCTCTCGAGCGATTGCTGATAAGCGCGGAAGAGGGCTGGGTCGAACTCCGGCCGGCGTTTGGCTATGGACCTATTCGCGGCAAAACACATAAAGGGGAATTAAATCTTCCTGTCGTAAACCATCAGGCGCTCCAGCTCGACGGTATGGCTAAGTGCATACTTGAAAATCGCGAGTCAACGGCAAGTGGCGAAGAGGGAGTGCGTGACATGAAAGTAATCGAAGCGATCTATAAGTCGGTGGCCGCTGGCGGAAAGCGCATTAAAGTTTAATGATTCCCTGTTCGTAACAGATATCTTCCGGATTGGCAGATTTTACATTGATGGTTAATCATCGTTTCAATTATCTTGGCGACTCCTGGCACTATCGTGTAAGCGAGTTGGAACGAACAATGAAGACAATGAAAAAACTGTTAAGTATCGGTGCCGTTGTGGTGCCATTGTTATGCTGCTATGGTCAGACGGAGACGCTGCGCCTTAATGAACAGGAATACCTGGAGATGACCGGCCTCAACGTCATGCTTGCGCATGATTTTTATCCGGAAAGTCACCAGGGTGGTGTTGGTATTATCCAAAACGGCTTGCGTGTTGCCACGAATGGCGACCTCCGCCTTGAGCCTGCACCCGGACAGTGGCAGCCCGTACCCAAGGTCGGGACGCGCATGGTGAATCGCAGTCTGCAGGAAGTCAGCGTCAGGATGGAATATCCCGATGAGACCAAAAACCGCAAGGGTTTTAATCCGATCATATACCCCGAGCTGGAATTTTCGTATTTGCTCAGGGTTCGCGCGGAAGGCAACTCATTTCGAATAATCGTCGATCTTGAAAAACCGCTTCCCGCTGAATGGATTGACAAAGTCGGTTTTAATATGGAACTCTTTCCGGGATTTCTTTTCGGGAAATCATATTACGCGGATAGTCAGTTCGGGATATTTCCCCGTCAGGCGAATGGTCCCATGTACCGCGACAAGGATGGTGAGTGGCAGATCCAGCCGTTGGCAGAAGGGAAAAAGATAACGATCGCACCCGAATCCGAACGTCAGCGGATGATCATTGAAACCCTGGGAAACAACAAGATCGAACTGATCGACGGCAGGGGAAGGCACAATAACGGATGGTTTGTGGTGCGGTCACTTGTTCCGGCCAACGCCACCAAAAACGCGATCGAATGGCTTGTCACTCCGCATGCTATCACGAACTGGATGCATGAACCCGTCGTTCAGGTTTCACAGGTTGGCTATCATCCACGCCAGGCAAAAGTGGCGAACATTGAAATTGACATACGCGACGCGAGTCGACATCCCGTTTCGCTCCAACGCCTCACGGCCGATGGTCCGAAGAAGGTTCTGGAATTGACACCAACTGATTGGGGTAAGTTCTTGCGTTACCGCTATCTGCAATTTGACTTTACGAAAGTAACTGAACCTGGGATGTACCAGGTGCAATACGGTGATTTTACGAGCAATCCCTTTCGGATCAGCGATGATGTTTTTTCGCGACATGTTTGGCAGCCTACGCTCGAATACTTTTTACCGGCGCAGATGTGTCATATGAGAGTGAATGAACGGTATCGTGTCTGGCATGGTGCCTGCCATCTTGATGATGCGCGTATGGCTCCGTTGAATCACAATCATTTCGATGGTTATATCCAGGGCCCATCACCCTTGCAGGACCGTTTCAAACCAGGTGATCATGTGCCCGGACTGGATCAGGGGGGGTGGCACGATGCTGGTGATTTTGACCTGCGAATCGAATCGCAGGCCGAGACGATCCACATGCTGTCACTTATCTGGGAACGTTTTCAACCGCGTTATGATAACACGACGATTGATCAGCAGAACAAGGTGGTTGAAATTCAGACGCCGGACGGACGTGATGATTTCCTTCAGCAAATCGAACACGGTGTACTGCCTGTGGTAGCCGGTTACAATGCGCTCGGCCGACTGTACCGCGGTGTGATCTGCCCGACATTGCGGCAGTACGTCCTGCTCGGGGATGCAGTTAATATGACGGATAATGTGGTTTATCGTGAAACTGGCGCCGGAAAAGTTCCGGAGATCGGACTCCCCGGTTCGCCCGACGATCGATGGGTATTTACGGAAGAAAATCCGTACCGTGAGCTGCAGACTGCGGCGGCACTGGCTGCTGCGTTTCGCGCACTGAGGGAATTCAATCCTACGCTTGCGCAGGAATGTCTGCGTATTGCGAAAGCGTTGTATGAAGGAACGGTTGAAAAAAATCCGATGCATCGCCTAAGCGCTGCTGTCGAACTTTGGCGAAGTACCTCCGATGAACAATACGCTTCGTGGATCGTGTCCAGATCGGAGATGATCGCCGGCGACATTGATAACGCCGGATGGATTATTGCGCCGATTCTGAGTCAGCTCAATAACCCATCGTTGACAGCCGCTGTTAAGGATGGGGTTCGCAAGTATGCTGAAAAGGTAGCGGCGCGGGAGAAAGAGAATCCTTACGGTGTACCATATAAACCCGACATATGGGGCGCGGGGTGGGGGATTCAGAGCCTCGGTGTAAAACACTATTTCCTGCACGCATATTTTCCGGATGTGTTTCCTGCCGGCTACATGCTTCATGCGATCAACTTCATCCTTGGCTGTCACCCCGGAACGAACACTGCTTCATTTGCTTCCGGTGTAGGTTCCAGTTCGCTGGTTACAGCGTACGGATTCAACCGGGCGGACTGGTCGTACATTCCAGGTGGCGTCGGATCGGGTACGGCATTGATTCGGCCTGACTATCCGGAGATGCTGACATGGCCGTTCCTGTGGCAGCAAACCGAATATGTGCTGGGCGGCGGAACAACCGATTACCTTTTCCTCATCATGGCGGCGGATCGTATGCTGAATGAAGAAAAATAAGGACTGAGTGTGGTGCAGATTGTTGATTTCCGGCACCGCTTCAGGTAACGCTTTCGGTTGCTCAGCGGACGCAAACGGTTGAAGTTGTACTCAGCTGAACTTTAATTACATCATTCCCGTAAGTGGTACAAGGATATTATCTTTGTAGCTGGTTTGTATCAAGCATTTGTGTTATGAATGTGATTCA
Source organism: uncultured bacterium (assembly GCA_966673785.1). GTDB lineage: Bacteria > Bacteroidota > Bacteroidia > Cytophagales > Cyclobacteriaceae > Ohtaekwangia. Next base: position 1,405 of record CBKWFZ010000106.1, on the reverse strand, counting down.
GGTTTTAGGACTTATGGCGGGTTCGCTTACGACCGCCGCTTTCCTGCCGCAGGTTATTAAAACGTGGAAGAGCAGGTCGGCCAAAGACCTCTCACTTGGAATGTTTTCACTGTTTTGCCTCGGTGTATTGTTGTGGCTCATTTATGGGTTTATCAGAAAAGATATTCCCGTGATTGCCGCCAACCTCGTTACATTGATGCTTGCGTCGACCCTGCTCGTATTCAAGCTGCGCTTCCGGGATCAGTGATCCGCAGAACGACTCCGGCAAAGGCATTCAGTTAGCAATATTTTTTCCACTCGCATTTATCGTTGTCGCGCTTACCTGGCGGCATTAGATTTTGTTGAATTCCTTCAACTTGGCAGGTTTTGTGTTTTTATTCCTCCATTGTATGCCGTTTTGGCGCCGCAAATTTGCTGGTATATGTATTGTTAACTTTTGATTGAAGGAGAACAGTGAAATGAAAAAGAAAAACAGCAATAACCAGAGCTTGGACTTGGTCACAACAGTAGATGTGCTCAATACACTAAGCGGTGGTATTAGCGAACCACAACAGAATATTTACGAATCGGAATTTGGCCGTGAATTGCGTTTCCGTGTAGCGGGCATCGGTAAACAGGCTATGAACGTCGAAATACACAATAATCACCTGACGATATATTACTATATCAATATCGCTTCATATGACAAGCTGGTTCAGGTGCCCCAGATCGTTTATAACAAGCCGATCCCTTACTATATAGACATCAGCAAGATTCACGCTGCTTTTGAAGACGAAGAACTGGTGGTTCACATGCCATTCAACAGACTGTCGAATGGTTACCATCGCAAAGTTCGTATCAACGAGAACTGAGCTTGCCAGGAAAGCCCGCCAAACGACGGGCTTTCTTTTTTTCGCTAGTCTGTAATCGACTGGTAAGTAAGTATTTTAAAACGTTCGCCGATGTCCCATGCGGAAGTCTGGTAAATGTTCGTGTATAAAACACCGATCAGACCTTCCTTCGGGTCCGCCCAATAATGCGTGTTGAATGCGCCGCCCCACTGAAATGATCCGACAGACAAGATGGATCGGTGATCGTTTTCCTGCGTTTCAAGCCCGAATGCCAGACCGTATTCCGGCGTTTCCGGGGTGGAAAGCTGGTCTGTGAGTATTAACTCGATTGTCTTGCGGCTTAAAAGGCGGGCATTGTTGAACTCGCCATTATTCAGATACATCTGCAGGAAACGAGCGTAGTCGGTAACCGTCGACGAAAGACCGGCTCCCCCGGAGTAGTAAGTTCCCTTCAGTTTTGGAAACCATGGGTCAGCTCCATCATAGGCTTTCTCACTAACCTTTTTAATTCCTTTCTCAGTCCCCTGGTAAAGTGGAACGAGCCGGTTCTGCTTGTCTGACGGCAAATAGAAATA
>CBKWFZ010000105.1:0-8660 GCA_966673785.1 uncultured bacterium | reverse complement strand
AATCATCGCCGACATTACGTGTGACATCGAAGGATCGATCCCACGTACTAAAAAAGCCAGCACGATTGTCGACCCGTTGTATGATTATGATCCGGAGTGCGATGCTGTGATGCCTGCACTTTCGGATGAGCGCCTCGTTACCGTAATGGCAATCGATAACCTTCCGTGTGAATTGCCCCGAAGCGCATCCGAGGAATTTGGTCGCGACCTGATCGATTTTATTGTCCGCCCCCTAGTTGTTGACGACACAGAGGGTATTATCGCCAGGGCTACCGTTGCGCGCGATGGCAAGCTTACTCCCGGATTCGCGTACCTGTCGGACTATGTCTTCGGCGAAAGCCAGACCTAGAGTTCAACGATTATCCCAACCGTTGGCAGGATCGTGCCGCCGGTGTTTGGAATGAATTGCGGAAGATAGGAATCCGGGTTTTCCGGATCGGTGACGCCGTTTCCGCTCGCGTCACGCTGGATGTCAATGTTGTCCTGAAAGGTGGTTTCGTAACCGTACAGATTCTGAATGTCAAGATAAATATTCAGACTCCAACGCGGGAAAAAGTACTTCTTGTCAACGCGGATGTCGAGTTGATGAAATGGACTGATCCTTTCCGTGTTCAGTCGCGAATAGTCGGGGATGCCGAAGGGGCGGATGTCCCAGTTTGATTTCCGGAACGTTTCTCCAAGCAGGTATGGGGTGTAGGGCGACGCGCCGGTAAAGAGCCACCGGAATCCGACCTCCCAATTGCGCGATAGTCTCTTTCCGCCTGTCAGACTTACGAGATGACGATAATCCCACGATGATGGCGACAAGCTTTCGTTGTTTCCACCGAACTCGCTTCTTACCAACGTATAGGAAAGCAACCCGAATAGTCCGTTGTAAAGCTTTTGTTGCAGCAGGAATTCGAAGCCGTAGCTTCTGCCCCGGGATGTCGATGTTACGGGTGCATTACCCACGATGCCGAAGTCGGCGCCAAGGTTCGCGAGCGAGATAGACTCTTCGAGGAGGAAAGGATAATTTTCGTATTTCTTGTAGAAAAGTTCCGTCGTGATTCGTGCATTTCGTTCAAGTTTGAATTCGAGACCTCCGACGAGGTGCTTGCTGCGGATATACTTTACGCCGTTTGTTTTGTTTTCGAGCTCGCCCGATGCGGTATTGCGGTAACCGAGAACGGTATAGGCGGGAAGCTGGTAGTAAATACCGGTGTTGAAATTTGCATTTAGTCTATCCGTTAATGCGTACGAGGCGGAAAGGCGCGGTGAAAGCTGGTCGAGCAGGTTTCGCGTTTCCGGAGAATAGTCCGTAGCGTCGGCCCGCAGTCCGAATGAGAGGTTGAGACGGTCTCCGAAAGCACGGCTGGCCTGACCAAAAACGCCCCATTTGTTGAGTCGCAGAAAAGACGAGAAGTCGCGTGTAACCGCTTCGTTGCGGATGACCAGCCTCGTAAAATCACGGGTATCATACACGGCGGTCTCGACATTGAATCCCGTTGTGATATTAAGCTTATCGTTATGGGTTGCAAAATCCTCGACACGCAGTCGCCATTCCGTCTCGCGGGAGTTGTAATCCTGAAGCAGATTTTCGGGTGCCGAGTCGTCGTTTCCACGATACTTTACCGAGGAGTTGTTGAGGGTATTCGTGCTGAGTACAACCGATGTGTTTCCATTATCGCGGAAATGATCATACTTGATTCCGGTCGTGTAGTTCCACTGTGTGGAAACCGGAAGAATGTTGAGGATGTATTCGGCTTCTTTCCTTTCATCCTCACTTTCAGCGTTGGCGGGCGCGTCGAAATTAAGTTCAAAGTCGTCGATCGCGCCGATGCCAAGAAGGGTGATACGATTCCGGTCGTTCAGCCTTAGCGTGTATTTGAATTGCAGATCATTGTAGACCGGCAGGAACGGCAGGTTGAAGATGTCAAAAAGGAACTTGAGATAAGACCGCCTGACGGACAGGATCAGGGAGGACTGCGGGGTCACTGGTCCGTCGAACGTGATTCCAAGATCGGTAGCGCCCACGATCGCGTTCGCGGTCCACTTGTCTTGCCGGCCCTCACGGAGTTTAAAATCGAATACAGAACTCAGTGTATTCCCGCGGTTTGACGGAAACGCCCCGGAATAGAAATTCACCTCCTGAAGCAGATCGACGTTAATCATTCCTACCGGGCCTCCGGATGAACCCTGCGTCTGAAAATGATTGATGACCGGAATCTGGACGCCATCGAGGTAGAATGTATTTTCGCTTGGAGCCCCGCCGCGGATGATAATGTCGTTCCGGAAACCGGGTGGAGAGGCCACACCGGGGAGCGAACGGATCACCCGGGAAACGTCGCGGTTACCGCCGGGGGTACGTTTGATTTCAGTCGATCCGATGCTGCGCAATGAAAGCGGCGATTCCTGTGACTGGATAAAAAGATTGGAAGCTGACACGACAACTTCCTGCAGTTGTTCGGCCTCTTCTTCCAATCCAAATCGAACATCCACCGGCCGCGCGTTGGAGACCTGGATTTCAAACAAGATCAGCGGCTTGAACCCGATTGCCGAGGCCTCCAGATTATACAAACCGGGGGTCAAACCGGTAAGCTCAAACAAGCCGTTTTCATTTGCGGCAACTCCTGTTGAAGTTCCCTGAATCCTGATGTTGGCAAAAGGGACGGCCTGATTGTTCAGTTTGTTGAAAACAAGCCCTTTAATGATTCCCGACTGTGCAATCACCTGGTTGGCTGCCAGTACCAGGAGCAACGTAAAAAATCTCAACACGTATTGGTTTTTGAGGTTAAACAACATCCCGCCCGAATAGTTAGCCGGGACGGCGATATTATACAAAAACATGCTTCCCCGCGCTTAGAATTTACGTCCCATCGGATAACTTTGGTCATGCTGTTATATAACGTGACCGTTGGCATCGACAAGGACGCCGAGGCGGAATGGATCGACTGGATGAAGAACGTTCATATTCCGAATGTGATGAAGACCGGAATGTTCCTGAGTTGCCGGATGTTCAAGGTGCTTCATGACCAGGAAGATGGCACGGTCTCCTATTCGGTCCAGTATTTCGCGAAATCCATTGATGAAATTCAGCAATACCTTGAGGTTTTCGCGCCGGCGTTGATTGAGCAACACCGTCAGAAATTCCACAACAGACATGTCGCTTTCCGCACGCTTTTAGAGGAGATTCCGCTTTGAAAAACGGTGGGATTTTGTATCTTTAGTCAAGCGCCATTCCCTCCCTGCTGGCTGTTTGACCACAAAATTTTTACAGCTATGACGATCAGAAAAATCTCCCGTGACGAACTTGGGCAGATCAGGTTTTCGCCCGAAGAAGTGTTGACAACTTTCGCAGAACGCCATGACAGAGAAATCAAGCTCCGCTCTGCAATGGCCTATACGAACCATGAGCACGACTCTGTTTGGCTGATCGTAAAGCTTGAAAGTGGTGAGTTGGTTGAACTCGATTCCACCATGATCGACCTGGAAGACGAATTCGTTGAACTCCATGGCGGTTTTGCCGTACCGATAACGGCCATTTATGATGTAGGCGTTTGAGTCTCCGATCTTGAGCCGTCGAGGATTCCTATAATCTGATCGCGCTCAAGCGAACAGTTCACCCACTCATCCGTGAGGTGTGCGCCATATTTCCTGTAGAACCTGATCGCCGGCTCATTCCAGTCAAGAACCTGCCACATCATGCCCGAGCAGTTTTGCTCAAGCGCATGACGCAGTGTGCGGTCAAACAATTCCTTGCCAACACCCCGGCCGCGTTCAGATTCTGTGACAATGATGTCTTCCAGATAAAGTCGTTTACCTTTCCAGGTTGAGTAACGCCAGTAGTATAAAGACAAACCGACGATTCCCCTGGCTCCTTCTGCGACGAAGAATCCAAAAATCGGCTGTGGACCAAAACCATCTATTTCCATCTGGGCGACGGTGTTGATCACTTGTTCCGGAGCGCGCTCAAACTCAGCGAGCTCCTTCACGAGTTCGAGAACACGTGGTAAATCTTCTTTTTTGCCTTCGCGAATGACTGTCATTGCGCAAAGGTAAGGTAGTCAGGTGTTACAAAAAAAAACGGGAGTTGCCTCCCGCTTTTTTAAAACTGAAATCAATGCCACTCACATTTCCTTTTTCGCAAGCGGTGGGATTACGTTCATGTTATACCAGGCAAAAGAATACTGGTCGGCGATCTTTTCGATTGCTTTTGAAAGATTTGACGAGCTGTGCCCCGATTTTACGTCGACGCGGATAAGAACGGGATTCTCACCCGCGTGGTGTTCCTGCAGCGTCGCGGCGAACTTGAACGAGTGAGCCGGAACAACCCGGTCGTCGTGATCCGCTGTCGTTACGAGTGTTGCAGGATACTTCATACCTGGTTTTATCGCATGAACAGGTGAATACTGGCGGAGGTATTCAAACATTTCCTTCGACTCTTCGGCAGTGCCATAGTCGTATGCCCAACCGGCACCTGCTGTGAACGTGTGGTAGCGGAGCATATCCAGAACGCCTACGTCAGGAAATGCCACCTTGGCGAGATCCGGGCGCTGGGTCATCGTAGCGCCGACCAGTAGACCACCGTTGGAACCGCCTGCGATAGCGAGGAATTCATTCGCGGTATATTTTTCGCGGATCAGGTACTCACCGGCAGCGATGAAGTCATCAAAGACATTTTGCTTGTTCATTTTTGTTCCGGCAATGTGCCATTTCTCGCCATACTCACCTCCCCCACGAAGGTTTGGCTGTGCGTAAATACCTCCGTTCTCGATCCACACAATGCGTGACGGACTGAAGTTCGGAGTCAGGCTGATATTGAACCCACCGTATCCGTACAGCAGCGTGGGATTCTTTCCGTTCAGCTCCATACCCTTCTTGAAGACAATGAACATAGGAACCTTGGTGCCGTCCTTGCTGGTGTAAAACACCTGCTTTGTTTCGAAAGCCTCCGGATTGAAATCGACTTCTGGTTTCTGGTATAACTCCGATTTTCCGGAAGCAAGGTCATACCTGAAAATCGTTGTAGGATACGTGAATGAAGTAAATGAATAATAGGTATGCTCCTGATCGCGTTTTCCGCCAAATCCACCGGCGCTTCCGATTCCGGGCAGTTCAATTTCGCGTTCGAGCTTACCGGAATAGTCGAACTGTTTTACCATTGTGGCAGCATCCTTCAGATAGTTGACCATGATCTTCTTTCCGACTTTGCTTACACCCTGAATCGTGTTTTCCGATTCAGCAATCATGTCCTTCCAGTTTGCAACCTGAGGCGCCGAAGCGTCCACCTGAACAAGCTTCCCGTTAGGGGCGTTCAGGTTGGTTCTGATGATCAATCTTGAACCATCATTGTCTACGACGCTGTGGTTGTTGTCGAAATTATCAACGAGCGCCACCAGTTCCCCGTTCGGCTTCGTGAGGTCAAGCAGATACAATTCATTACCCGTAGTTGAGACGGCGGCGCTAATGACAAGAAACCGCTCATCCTCCGTGGTGGTGCCAAAGATGTATCTACGCGGAGTTTTATCACCTCCGAAAATGAGTTTGTCTTCGGACTGCTTTGTGCCAAGCCGATGGTAATAAAGTTTGTGGAGCTGCGTCTTGGAAGATAGCTGGCTGCCCTTGGGTTTATCATAGCTGCTGTAGAAGAACCCATCGTTTCCTTTCCAGGCTATTGCGCTGAACTTGATATTGTCAAGCGTGTCTTCAATAACGGTTCGGTCGCTGGTTTGGATAGTGACTGCCTTATTCCAGTCGGAGCCACCCGGTGAAACAAGATACGTGGCGAGTGAGCCGTCTTTTGAAAAGGATATCGAGCTTAAGGTTGTCGTTCCGTCCTGGCTGAAAGTATTGGGATCCAGAAAAATTTCGGGTGTCCCGTTTTCACCCTGTTTGCGGTACAGAACATTGTGATTTTGCAGGCCGTCGTTTCGGAAGTAGTAAAGGTAGTCGCCTTCGCGGAACGGTGAACCGAGTCTTTCATAGTTATAGATCTTCTCGATTCGTTCCTTCACTTCATTCCGGTACGGGATTTTGTCCAGGTATCCGAATGTGAGATCGTTCTGGGCGGTCACCCAGTCTTCAGTCGCCTTTGACGTGTCATTTTCCAGCCAGCGGTATGGGTCGCTAACCTCGGTGCCGAAATACGTGTCGGTCTGAGCGGTTTTGTCCGTCGTCGGGTATGTCATTACTGCTTTTTCGTGCTCTTTGGTTGAGCAGGCAAAAATAAAAGATGCTAAACAACTGCTTAGCAGTAGATGTTTTATGTTCATGGTTAATGACGTTATTTTTGCTAAAGTAGTTCTTTCGGCAACCGGGTTCAACGGCTTTTGCATGTGGCATCGCGTTTTTTGATATGAAAGGCGTGGCAGATATTTCAACGAAAAGAACAGCCTTGTTTTTAAGGACGATAGCGTCGCTGGCATTCGTCGCGATGGTGGTCGTGAACGGCTTGGCGAACGCGCTTCCGATCAACGGCCTGACCACCGGCGAAGTATCCGAACTTTATCCCAATCTCTTTACCCCTGCCGGGATTACGTTCTCGATCTGGAGTGTGATCTACGTATTCCTGCTGGCGTTCGTCGTCGGCAGCTGGGTACACCGCGACGATGTTCAGATCACGCGGATCCTGCCGGCGTTTCTTGCTACCTGCGTGCTCAACATGACCTGGATTGTGGTATGGCACAACCTCATGCCAGGTGTTTCTGTGCTGGTCATGCTCGGTCTTCTGCTAACACTTATCCACTTGTTTACGGGAATCCAACGGGGGTTTTCCCGCAGCCGCGCGAACATCGTGCTGGTGAGCCTGCCATTTAACATTTACCTCGCATGGATCTGCGTGGCTACCATCGCTAATATTTCGGCGTGGCTCGTATCGCTGAATCTTGAGGCGTTTTTTATCAACCCCGAAACGTGGACGCTGATCATGATGGCCCTGGCGGCGGGAATAAGTATTCTGATGTTTCTCAAATACCAGGTGCCCGAGTTCGTAGCAGTTATAGCCTGGGCATTGACCGGAATTTTTCTGCGCTGGAACAATTCCGATTACACGACTATCCAATATGCGAGCGTTGGTCTTACTATCACGATCGTGGGACTAACGGCCTTCCTGTTGTTACGGAAAAGGCTCCAGACCGGCTAGGTTTCTTCATCGAACCAGATCTTGTAATAGTGTTTGCCAACTTGTTCGTCGAAACCTTTTTCGATCAGTTCGCGACTTCCGTGAATGTAGATATGAAAATTCTTATCGAGTTTCAGCACACTTTTGAAGACTCGCGCCTGGCGTTTCACGGCATGCGCTGAGATCTGAAAGCCCTCCTCGGGATCGTATGCCGCGTTCTCCATGAAGTTCTTGCCGTAATTACGGAAACTTTCAATCACTTCAGTATCGCCCAGTACTTCCGATTCAAATTCCGCCTGGTTGAATTCGTCTTTTGTTTTGAAATAGTTGGCGGAACGGTTCAGCAAGTCGATCTGATCGGCGCGTGATACCTGAAAATCCTCCGGTATTTGTTCAGCAACGAATTGCCGGGTCATGTTCATCAGTTGTTGGGTCTGATGATAAGCATCGCTCACCGGAGCAAGTCCCAGGAAATCGTTCTTCCAGAAGTTCGCCTCATTCCGGTTTGCATTGTCTACGATAAGGACGCGGTAGCCCTCGCCGGGATCGGTATTCAGTATGATGCAGCCTTTGTCTAGTTTGCGTACATTGATTCCTTCGTCGGCGAGGAGGTCGAACTGGTTCGCGTATCCTTTGAGCTTAAGAAAGGCATCCTTGGTTTCTGATTTGAAAATTCCGATCGCTTCGGTCGACTGACCATTCAGCGCCAGCGTACTAAAGTAAACGACGAACAGATCGCCGGCTTTGATGCCCGGGTGTTTTCCTGATTCGTAAAGGTGCCGCGCAATAGCGACGGAGCTCTCGTGAAATGCTTCCGGCTCGTTGAACATCTCCCGCACAAGTTCGTGCACGCTCACCGATGCCGTTTCTGCCGCAGCATCCGAAAAGCTGTAGTATTCCGGTGTATTGAAGTTTCCCAGAAAGTAAATCCTGAGTAACGCTGTTACCTTCTCATCGTCCAGTTCAAGCGGCGCCTCAGAGATTTTGAGCGGTTCTTCGAGCGTTGCGTTTCCAACGCGGTGTATGGACACGGACCGGATGACACTCTCCTGGGCTGCTATCATAATGCTTACTGAAATTCAAACGTGATTACTGTGGCGTGACCTTCTCTCGCTTCCTAGTTGATAATATCGAACCTGGTATAGGGCACGAGTACATCGGGCACGCGGATGCCATCGCCGGTTTGATTATTCTCGAGGATGGATGCGACGATGCGTGGCAACGCGAGGGCGCTTCCATTCAGCGTGTGCAGGAGTTCGGTCTTTCCTTCCCGGTTTTTCGTGCGTAGCTTCAGTCGGTTGGATTGGTAGGCTTCAAAGTTGCTGACAGAACTTACCTCCAGCCAGCGTTGCTGCGCAGCGGAGAATACTTCCATGTCGTATGTCATTGCGGAATTAAAACCCATGTCACCGCCGCAAAGCAGCAGCTTACGATAAGGGAGTTTTAACTTTTCCAGCAGCGACTGCACATAAGCGCACATTTCTTCAAGCGCTTTATATGATTCTTCGGCTTTACGAATCTGTACGATTTCAACCTTGTCAAACTGGTGCAGGCGGTTCAG
>CBKWFZ010000104.1:0-8679 GCA_966673785.1 uncultured bacterium | reverse complement strand
GGTGTATCCACAAATGTCCAGCATGAATGCGTAAGCGAAAGCGACTTCTCTGAGTCGCTCGAATCTTCCGTAAGAGCCACCGTGTCCCGCAGTCATGTTGATCTTGAACAGCAGCTTGTTCTTGTCGGTTTTCATCTCCCTTAAACGGGCCACCCATTTGGCTGGCTCCCAGTATTGCACCTGACTGTCGTGAAGGCCGGTAAGCACAAGCATGTTCGGATAGTCTTTGCGTTCAACGTTGTCATACGGAGAATAGGACAACATGTACTCGTATTCTTCACGCACATTGGGATTGCCCCATTCTTTCCACTCAAACGTCGTCAACGGAATCGACTCATCCATCATCGTCGTTACAACGTCAACAAATGGTACCCATGCGATGATGCCTTTGTAGAGGTCTGGTCGCATATTGGCGACAGCTCCCATAAGCAGGCCCCCGGCGCTTCCACCCTCGGCAAACAATTTGTCACGGGATGTATATTGGTTGTTCACGAGATATTCCGAACAGTCGATGTAATCGTTGAACGTATTCATTTTCTTCATCATGCGGCCTTCTTCATACCATTGCCCGCCCATTTCCTGTCCCCCACGAATATGAGCGATGGCATAGACGACACCGCGATCAAGGAGACTGAGCCGCGCCGAGTTAAATCCAGGCGGCGTCGAGTAACCGTATGAGCCGTAAGCATAAAGCAGGCATGGGTTGGTGCCATCCTTTTTAAACAGATCTTTCCGGTAAACGATAGAAACGGGAACCAGTTTTCCGTCGCGCGCCGGAGCCATCAGACGTTCCGTAGCATAGTCATCGGAACTAAAACCGCCCAGCACCTCTACCTGCTTCATCAGCTTTGCCTTTCTTGAGTCCATGCTATAATCAAAAGTACTGGCCGGCGTGCGCAAGGACTGGAATGTGTACCGTACCACATCGGTATCAAATTGCGGATTATACCCAAGGGCGGCCACGTAGACAGGCTCGTCGAAACTAATGAAGTGTTCAGTTTTGTCAGCGAATCGTATCACGCGGACTTTGTTCAGGCCTTTGACAGATTCCTGCAGTACCAGATGATTTTTGAAAAGTTTAAATTCATCGAGGAGCACACTGTCGCGATGCGGAATGTAATCACGCCAGTTGCTCCTGCCGGTATTTTTCAGCGGCGTCGTGACCAGCCGGTAGTTTACCGCATTCAGGTTTGTTCGTATGTAAAAGTGTTCCTCGCGATGGTCGGCGAAATACCTTACGTTTTCCTGAAGCGGTTCAATTACGACTGGTGTCGAAAGCGGGTTGTCCGCGTCAATGTATTGCTGAAAGTTGGCGTCGGTTCTTTCGGAGGTGACAATAATGAATTTCCCGGAAGCGGTTTTCCGGAGAGAACACTCAAGCGTAGCGTCTTTTTCTTCGTAAACCAGCACGTCTTTTTCAGGATCGGTACCGAGTTCGTGCCTGTAGATCTTGTTTGCGATCAGTGTCACCGGATCCTGACGCGAATAGAGCACGGTCTTGTTGTCGTTAAACCAGGCCACATCTCCTTCCGTTCCCGTCAGGCGGCCGGGCAGCATCGTACCGGAAATCATATCCTTGAAAGCGATCGTATACAACCGCCTTCCGACGGTGTCGGTAATGATGTTGGCAATGGTATGGTCGGGACTGACTTCCGTTTCGAGATCGAAAAAGCTCTGACCCTTGCTCAGCTCATTGCCGTTGGCGACAATCTCTTCGTCTGCTTCCATTGTTCCTTTTCGCCGGCAGTAGACGGGGTATTCATATCCCGCGTCATAACGAACGTAGTAATAATAATCGTCAAGACGATACGGCGCGGATTCGTCCTTCTCCTTTATCCGGCCCTTCATTTCCTCGAATAGCCTATCCTGAAGCGATGTTGTATGCTTCATCATTTCGTCGGCGTAGCGGTTCTCATCGTTGAGATATCTGATGACGGAAGAGTCCTCGCGTTCTTTGAGCCAGTAGTAGGGATCGATACGGCGATGACCGTCAACGGAAGTGATCTCGAAGGGTCTTTTTTCCGCCGCAGGCATCTGAACCATTCTTGAAGTCTCGCGATCCCGGGATGGGTTGCATGCAGCGAGAATAATAAAGAGGAGCGGAGCGGCAAATCTGGTAGGCATAGCGCAGGGTCTTTGAGTCGTCACCAAGATAGATCAAAACCACCAGCCGCGCTCAGCCGACCGCGTAATTAAGGTTGTCCACGGAAAAAATCCCCAAAAAATTTGGCAACCCATGAAACCGACTTAACTTAACACCGTTAATTAACCGACATGACAATAGCTACGCGAAAGGAACGGCAGAAGGAGGAGTTGCGGACCAAGATACTGCAAAGTGCTAAGGCTTTGTTTATTGAAAAGGGTTATCACGAGACGTCCATCCGGAATATCGCGGAACGCATTGAGTACTCGCCGACGACTATTTACCTGTATTTCAAGGATAAGGATGATATCTTTTATGCCCTTCACCAGGAGGGATTCGCATTGCTGAACCAGTATTTCAAAGCGCTGGCTCATGTGGAGAATCCATATGAAAGACTAAAGGCAGTAATGCGTGCATATATCCGATTTGCCCTCGAAAACCGGGAATTTTATGACCTGATGTTCATAAACAGGGCTCCTATGAACGCATTAAAAGAGGAGAATTGCGGCGAGTGGGATGAAGGCCAGAACTCCTTTCAGGCGCTGGTTAATACGGTGAAGCAGTGCATCGAAGCGGGCTATTTTGCAGATATGGAGCCGGAATCGCTGTCTTTCAGCCTTTGGGCAATGGTCCACGGGGTGTGCTCGCTTGAGATCAGGGAGCGATGCAGCGTGCTTACGGAGGAAATTCAGAACGGCCTCTCCGAACGTTCGGCACGGATTTTCAGCGAAATGCTCGACCGGATGCACGGGATCGCTAAAAAGTAAATTTTTTTGCTTAACAAGTTAACAGTGTAAACTTAAATATCAATGGAAACTAACCGACCCTTCACCGCGCAAAAGCTCGTTGTCGTTCTGTTGTTGTCATGTGTCACAGCCACGCTTACCGCCCAGTCGCTTGCAGATACCTACGTGCGCGAGGGCCTGACAAACAACCTTGTTCTCCGTGACAAGAATATCGCCGTTGAAGACGCAACGATCTCGCTGGACGTAGCCCGCTCCATGTTTCTGCCCTCGGTATCGCTCCTGGCAGATTACACCTCAGGAAAAGGAGGTCGGAACATTGCGATCCCGATAGGAGATCTGCTCAATCCGGTGTATGCGTCGCTGAATCAACTGACACAAAGTGATGCGTTTCCCACGGTCGAGAATGTAAGTCAGGATTTTTTTCCATACAATTTCACCGACGTCCGGGTACGCGCGTCTGCACCTTTATTAAACCGTGACATTCATACTGCCCGCACCGTAAGCAGACACAAGACAACGCTCGCACACTATGAACTGACCGTTTATAAGCGCCAGCTTGTACAGGATATTAAGACGGCGTATTACAACTACCTCGCCGCGCTTGCCGCCGTCGGAATCTATGAAAGTGCAGCCGAACTTGTTCAGAAAAACGTCGCGGTAAATGAATCGCTTCTGCGCAACGGAAAAAGTCTGCCGGCCAATCTGCTTCGCGTCCGTGCGGAGGCTGATTTGCTTCAGGCCGATCTTAACGAAGCAAGGCTCACGGCGGCCAACGCGCGCACGTATCTCAATTTTCTTTTGAATCGACCGCTGGATTCCGCGGTGGCGGTTGAAGATCCTCTTATCGTTGACCGCGAGTTGCCTGCGCCGTTATCGTCGGTGTCGGGACGTGAGGAGCTCGCGATGCTTAAGGTCCGACGTGAAATTGAGGCCGCAACGCTGCAGATGTACAAGGGGTCGCGCATTCCCAAAATCAGTGCCTTCGCCGATGTCGGGTATCAGGCAAGTGACTGGAATTTTGACGGCCAGTCGCGATACTTTCTGGTCGGCGTCCAGCTAAGCCTTCCATTATTTCAGGGATTCAGAAACGATCTGCTGATACGGCAGACGCGGTTGCAGCTTGATCGTACGGAATTGTCGCGGGAACACACAAATGACCAGCTTGATGTCGCGGCGGATATTGCCAGGAACAATCTGCTCGTTGCCCGCGAGAACCTTACCGCGGCTGACCAGCAGCTTCGGTCAGCGCGGAGCTACTTCCACCTGATTGAAAAGGGATTTCGTGAAGGCATCCATACACAGATCGAATTCATCGACGCGCGAAATCAATTTACGCAGGCAGAACTGAACGTCAATCTTCGCCGCTTTGAAGTATTAAAGGCTCAGGCGCGGCTCGAGCGTGAACTCGGAACATACACATTCTAACGAAATCATAAAATCCAGAAACCATATGAAACTCCTGCTTAATTTATCCGCAGCTGTAGGGCTTTTGCTGCTCAGCGAGTCGTGCACCGAAAGCAAGGGCGACAATCCTCCCATTCCAAAGACCAGCGAAGCAATTCCTGTAAAAGTCATGAAGCTTACAAAAAGTGCGCAGCAGCTCACGATTCAAACCTCGGGTCAAATCACGACGGACAACGAAATTCTGCTGAGTTTTAAAGTCGGAGGTGTCGTAAAAGATGTGCTTGTCGAAGAGGGTTCGCAAATCAGAAAAGGGCAAACGCTCGCAGTCCTCGATATGACGGAGGTAACGTCAATGGTAACGCAGGCGCAATCAGCCGCTGAAAAAACGGAACGTGATCTGAACAGAGTGAAAAATCTTTACGCCGACAGCGTCGCGACGCTGGAGCAGCTTCAAAATGCGCAGACTGCATTTGACATTGCCCGGGCACAGTTGAACACGGCGACGTTTAATCGCGGCCTGGCGTCGATTAAGGCTTCTGCGGACGGTTACGTTCTCAAAAAGTTTGTCAGTGCCGGACAACTGGTAAATCCGGGTGATCCCGTGCTGCGGACAAACGACGCCATCGAAGGAAAATGGATTCTCAGGGCAGGCGTGAGTGACCGGCAATGGGCCGCTATTCGCGATGGAGACCCGGCAACGATATCGCTGGATGCATTTCCCGGAAAGCAATTTGCCGGCAGCGTTTTACGGAAGTCAGGATCATCAGACCCGAACTCGGGGGCTTTCACTGTTGAAATTGAGATCGACGGGAAAGGCAACCGTTTTGCATCCGGCATGTTTGCCGCAGCCAGCATTGCGACCCGTTCAAACGCATCCGGCTGGCACGTTCCATATGATGCGGTGCTTGATGCTGACGGAAATGCTGCATTCGTTTTCGTGACTGACGACAACGAAACCGCCAGACGCGTGCCGGTAACTATCGGATCGTTTGATGAGCAGGGCATTCGGGTCGTTGAAGGTCTCGAAGAATCGGGTGCACTGATCATTTCGGGAAGCGCCTACCTGCAGGACCAGAGCCGGATCTCTGTCATTCAATAAAACATGCGGTATTGTAACACATCACATTACGTCTAATGAAAATAGCCGAATATTCTGTAAGGAACTATCAGTTCACGTTGATCATGTTTCTCATGGCGATCGCACTTGGAGTAACGACGCTGCTGACGATGCCGCGGAGTGAGGATCCCGAAATCGAAGCGCCGCAATACGCGATTGTCGTTGTTTATCCCGGCACAAGCCCGGAGGACATGGAGGAACTTGTGGTTGACCCGCTGGAGGAAAAGCTTCACGAGCTTGATGATATGAAGCGGATAAGAACGACGATCACGGACGGACTTGCAGTCGTGAATGTCGAATACAAATATGAGAGCGACCCCGATGACAAATACCAGGAGATTGTCAGGGAAGTAGGAAGTGTCCGGAACTCCCTGCCAAAGGACATCTACAATATTGAAATCAAAAAATTTCAGCCGTCTGATGTGAACATTTTGCAGCTTGCACTGATCTCAGAGAACAGCTCCCGCAGTAAAATGAAATTTTATGCCGAAGAACTGAAAGACCGGCTTGAGAAGATAACGGCGTTAAAAAACGTAGAAGTTCAGGGCCTTCCCGAACAGATCGTACGGATTGAACTGCGCCTTCAGAAAATTGCACAGATGAATATTCCGCTGAACGCGATCGTGGGCAGTATTCAAAGCGAGATGGCGAACATTCCCGGAGGCAGTGTGATTGCAGGAACGCGTTCCTTCAGCGTGAAGACCAGCGGAAACTACAGGTCACTTGACGAAATCCGGAATACCATCATCTACGCGGTAAATGGCCGGAATGTATTATTGAAGGATGTGGCTGATGCCTATTTCACGTTTGACGAAACCAAGCACATTACACGACTGAATGGCCACCGCGCGGTGTACGTGGTCGCCGCCCAGAAACCCGGACTTAACATCAGCGAGACTCAGCAACTGTATAAACCGGTCATTGAACGGTTCAGGAAGGAGTTGCCGGCAAACATCGATCTCATCCACCATTTCGATCAGGCGGACAATGTGAATGGCAGATTGGCGGGCCTTGGCAAGGACTTCGTTATCGCGATTCTGCTCGTTTCCATAACGCTGCTGCCCCTGGGATTCAGAGCAGCGACGATCGTCATGATTTCGATCCCGCTGTCGTTGTCCATCGGGTTGGTGTTACTTAATCTGCTCGGGATCAGTTTAAATCAGCTTAGCATTGTCGGGCTTGTGGTCGCACTCGGTTTACTCGTTGACGACAGCATTGTTGTCGTTGAAAATATCGAACGCTGGATGCGTGATGGCTATTCGCGTTTCGATGCGACGATCAAGGCAACAAAACAGATTGGCATTGCCGTTGTCGGATGCACGGCCACGCTGGTTATTGCTTTTATGCCGCTGGTGTTCCTTCCCGAGGGCGCCGGTGACTTTATCCGGGGACTTCCGCTGGCGGTAATCATGGCCGTGCTTGCGTCAATGCTCGTTTCCCTGACTGTCATACCTTTTCTTTCCAGCCGGGTGTTGAAACGTCATGGCGATTCACAGGGAAACATCTTTCTTCGCACCCTTCAGCGGCTGATCTCGGGAAGTTATTCCCAGTGGCTCGACAAGGCGCTCAGATATCCCGTTGTTACAGTGGTGGCTGCCGGCGCACTGTTTTTTGGATCCCTTCAGCTGTTTCCGGTAATCGGTTTTGCGCTCTTTCCGGCTTCCGAAAAGCCGCAGTTCCTGATTAATGTGATCACCCCGCTGCAAACCAACCTGGACGAAACAAACCGGGTGGCAAAAAACGTTGAAGCGGTTCTCCAGGAGTTCGATGAAGTTCAATACTTTGCGACAAACGTCGGCAAGGGGAATCCTCGTGTGTATTACAACGTTGTGCAGCAGAATGAGAGCGAGGACTTCTCCCAGACCTTTGTTCAACTGAAGAACGATGTATCACCGGATCGAAAACTTGAAATCATTGAAGCGTTGCGCGAACGGTTCAGGCAATTTCCGGGTGCCCGCATCGAGGTTAAGAACTTCGAGCAGGGCCCACCGGTCGTGGCGCCTGTGGAAGTGCGCTTGTTCGGTGACAACCTCGATACACTCCGCACCTATGCGGCCAAAGTGGAGTCGCTGCTGAAGCGAACAAACGGAACGATCTACGTCAATAATCCTGTTGGTAATCTCAAGAGTGACTTGCGCCTTGCAATCAACTACGAAAAGGCGCGGATGACCGGAATACAGACCGTAGATATTGATCGTACCGTAAGGCTTGCTGTTGCCGGTCTTGATATGGGGACCTTCTCGGACGCGGAGGGAGAGGACTACGCCATCCTTGTAACAACACCAAGAAATGAACGGAGTACGTTACGATCTTTTGATAATATTTTTGTCAATACACACGGCGGTGCTGCAGTTCCCCTTGACCAGTTCGCATCGCTTGAGCTGGATGCGTCGCCGTTAAGGATTGACCATCACAATAAGATTCGAACCGTGTCGGTTTCCTCGTTTGTCGAGAAAGGATTCCTGAACGATCAGGTGATAACTGAAGTGATGGAAAAAATGGAGGCGCTCGGACTGCCTAAGGGCTACACATATGCGATGGGCGGTGAGGTCGAAGCAAGCAATGAATCTTTCGGCGGGCTTGGTACAATCATCATTGTTACCGTCTTCCTCTTTGTCGCCGTCCTTGTCTTGATGTTCAAGACGTTTAAAAGCATGCTCATTGTCCTCAGCGTGATCCCGCTTGGCGTTGTCGGTGCTGTACTAGCCCTATGGATCACGGGTAACCCATTGTCCTTTGTGGCGATTATTGGATTGATAGCCCTCGCTGGCGTTGAAGTAAAAAACTCAATTCTTCTGGTTGACTTTACAAATCAACTCCGTCAGCAAGGCAAAGGAGTCGATGAAGCAATCCGGGAAGCAGGGGAGGTAAGGTTCCTTCCGATTGTGCTCACGTCGCTGACAGCCATTGGCGGATTGCTTCCAATAGCGTTGTCAGTGAATCCGTTGATCTCACCGCTTGCGGTTGTGCTGATCGGCGGGCTGATCAGCTCAACGCTTTTATCGCGGATCGTTACGCCCGTGGTTTACAAACTGATTCCACCAGGAATTACCACTACCGTGCAAGATCCGACTTCATAGCAAATTTGATAGGAGAAAACAAAAAAGTAAGGCGTAGCATCATGCATGCTACGCCTTCTGCTTTTAGTCCGAAACGATTAATTGTCGCCGACGTTTCGAATGGCAACGAGTTCATTTTTCAATTCTACGAGCGAAATGATGATGTCATCAATGTCGGTTTCGTCGATTTCGATAAACGCCGTGTGTTCT
>CBKWFZ010000103.1:0-8689 GCA_966673785.1 uncultured bacterium | reverse complement strand
TACGGTGTCGGATCTGCATTGAAGGAGCTCAAAAATCAGGGGCGAATGAAGGATCTTCAGAAGCTCTTCCGTACATCGTTGTTTTTCCAGACGCTGCTTAGCAACAGCATGATGTCGCTCACCAAAAGCTACTTCCCCGCGACGGCATACCTGGGAAAGGACAAGGACTTCGGTGAGTTCTGGAAAATCATGCACGCAGAATTCAATCTGGCCGTACGCATGATACTGGAAGTCGCAGGTTATTCAGAGCTGATGGAAAACAACCCGGTGAACAGGGACTCCGTGAAGCTGAGAGAACGGATCGTTCTTCCGCTTATCACGATTCAGCAGTTTGCATTATACCAGCTGCGTAACCTCGAGGGAAAAGACAAGGCGTTTGAGTCGCAATACCGGAAGCTTGTTATGCGCTGTATGTTCGGGATCATCAATGCTGCGCGTAATTCGGCCTGATGAAAAGCACGATCGCAAGCGGAGATTTGTCCGCGGAAATCAAACACAGGGGCGCGGAACTCGCGTCCCTGCGACATGAGCGGTTACCGATGGAGTACATCTGGCAGGCAGATCCGGCTTTCTGGGCAAAGTCATCACCCGTGCTTTTTCCCGTGGTTGGCCAGCTGAAAGGGAACACGTATTACTATCAGAATACACCATACTCACTTCCGCGCCATGGGTTCGCCCGCGAAATGGATTTTGCACTCGAGACATCCGGTTCTGATCATGCAACGTTTCTGCTAACCGATTCGGAGGAAACACGCAAGAAGTACCCTTTTGAATTCAAGTTGCGAATATCCTATACGTTGAAGGAGGGTAGCCTTGCCGTCTCGTATTCAGTGACCAACCCTTCGGAAAGGGAGATCCTTTTTTCGCTGGGAGCGCACCCCGCCTTCAACGTCCCACTCGTTTCCGGAACGCCATACGACGACCATTATCTGCTTTTCAGCCACCCGGAGAAAACGGCACGTTGGAACATTAGCCCGGAAGGGCTGATCGAAACGTCCGCAGAGCCGCTGCTGGCGGATGAAAACCAACTCAAACTGTCGAAGGCGCTTTTCGAACGTGACGCGCTCGTCTTCAAAGATCTTCAATCGCAAAGTATTTCACTCTTGAGCAATGCTCATGGTCATGGAATACGGTTCTCCTTCCACGGTTTTCCCTATTTCGGTATCTGGGCTGCGCCAGGGGCCGATTTTGTATGCCTCGAACCCTGGGCGGGTATAGCTGATTCTGTTAGCCATAACCAGCAGTTGACGGACAAGGAGGGAATCCTGCGGCTCCCGGGTGGTGCCAAATGGAACGCCGGCTGGGAGGTTCATTGCTTTTAACGCGTAATCCACGCGGAGAATGTATCTTTGTTTTGGAATGAAATGGGATCAGGACGCTATGTTCTTTTAGCCGGGCTATGGGAAGAATACTTGCAATTGATTATGGATTGAAGCGAACGGGTCTGGCGGTAACGGACCCGCTACGGATTATTGCTACTCCCCTTCAAACTGTCATGACTGCAGAACTTATTCCTTTTTTAATTGATTATAACGTGAGGGAAGCGGTAGATCAATTCGTTGTGGGAATGCCCAAAACGATGAAGGGTGAAGACTCCGACACTGCGCCGGCAGTGAGAAAATTCATAAGCGAACTGGAGCGGGCTATTCCCGGCAAACCTGTCGTTCTCGCAGACGAGCGATTCACGAGCCGGATGGCGCAACGCGCAATGATTGAAGGCGGCATGAAGAAGAAAGACCGGCGCATCAAGGGAAATGTGGATAAAATCAGCGCAACCATAATCCTCCAGTCCTACCTTGACTACGGCGTTCCGGGCTCATAAATCTTGTAATTGACAATTCTACACGGCGCATCTGGTGCCGAATTATTAATTTTGCGCATGATCTATCCAATTGTGATGTATGGTGATCCGGTTCTCCGGCAGCGTGCAAAAGGCACTGACCTCCAACAGTTGATCGACGACATGTTCGAAACAATGCATGCGGCCAGCGGAATCGGATTGGCCGCGCCGCAAATCGGGAAGAGTATCCGGCTCTTCGTAGTCGACGGAACCGTGATGGAGGATGAACCAGACCTCGTTGATTTCAAAAAGGCCTTTATTAATCCGGTAATGGTTGAAGAACTTGGCCAGCCCTGGGATTTTGAAGAAGGCTGTCTCAGCATCCCGAATATCAGGGAAAAAGTTTCACGAATGCCTCAGCTTAAGATCCGATACTACGACGAGAACTGGGAACTGCACGAAGAAGTCTTTGATGGCATGAAAGCCCGTATCATACAGCACGAATACGATCACATCGAGGGGAAAATGTTTGTGGACTACCTCACGCCACTTAAGAAGCGTCTGCTGAAAGGAAAACTGGCGGATATTTCAAAAGGCAAGGTGTCCACGGAGTACAGGATTGTCGCCCCGGGACGGTGAGCGATGAGTCAGTTCAGGCTGGAGAAGTGGTACCTCGACGTAAATGATGCTTCACCAGCTGCATTCATTGGTTACGCTGCGACCCTTAGCTATCGGGGCGTGCAAATTCCATACGCGGGCTATACCTCTTTCGACGGCCGGAACATTGTAAAAAAAAATTCGTTCCGGCGACACGCAAGCCCTGAATTTTCCAATGGTAAGATAATCTGGAAGACCCCGCTTGCGTCGGGGATGTGGGGGTCCCTTGAACCTCCGGTGAGCCGCATACTCCTTGAAGATAAGCATCGCGTGATTGCCTGGGAATGCCTGATTCCCAAAGCCCGTGCAACGGTTTCAGTAGACGGTAGTATGATTTCCGGCTTTGGTTACGCAGAAAAAATCACATTGACATTCATGCCATGGACGCTCCCCATCAAAGAGCTCCACTGGGGCAGGTTCCTTTCTGCAGACTTCTCGGTAATCTGGATTAAATGGGTTGGGGAAAATCCTAAAGACCTGGTTTTTCTGAACGGAAAAGAAGTGGGAAACCCGAAGATCGAAAAATCGCGACTTGTATTCGATGGGTTTTCGCTGTTGCTCACTGATGGCATAACGTTGCGTGAAGGGAGTGTTGGGTCGACGGTATTTAAAAACGTTCCCGCAATTTCGAAACTCTTTCCTTCATCAATTCTCATGCTCGAGGAAAACAAATGGCTTTCTAATGGTAACTTGGTAGCGGGCAATTCTCTGGTTGCCATCGGTCATGCAATCCATGAAGTTGTCGTATGGAAATGATTTCCAGAAGAACAGCACAAGTAATCTACGGTAGCGTATTCTGTATTGCCTTACCTGTGCTCCTGTGGTACTGGTCAGTCAACCTGAGCGTATCACTTCCTGTCGGTGCGTGGGATATCGCGGGATACGTTCTGCTTTCCGTTGGGCTTGCACTCCTGGCGACGGGGATGTGGAATCTCATTCATCTTGGTGGTGGCCTCCCCATGAATGCCTTTCCACCGGTTCGTTATGTTACGCGCGGCGCGTACGGACTTCTTCACCATCCGATTTATGCGGGGTTTTGTATGGGCGTTGCGGGCTTGTCGATGGTCGCGGAGTCTCCAACAGGACTTTACGTTATCACGCCGATTGCAGTGCTGCTATGCGCGGCGCTCGTCCTTGGATATGAACATCATGATCTTAGGGCGCGTTTCGGAACACCACTCCACCGTACGTTTTTTGATCCGCCTGTCGCCGGCGATGCACCCGCGACCCCGGCGTGGCGCATACGGGGCTTTGTCCTGGCCTTTTCGCCCTGGCTCATCCTGTATGAACTTGTCATTTTCATCGGTGTTTTGCCTGGCTCGATCAACACATTCCTTCCCGGCGAATCGGGACTTCCGGTCGTCGAATGGATGGAAGTCCCCTACATTCTGACATACGTGTTTGTCGGGTTCGCGCCGTTCGTGATCACAACGCTGATCGAATTAAGGCGGTTTATCCTGAACGCATGGATCGCTACAGCCATCGGAATTTTCATGCACGTAACGTTTCCGTTACACGCGGAACCGCGAATGTTTGAGGCCTCGTCAATCTTCGGTCAGATGATAGCCATGGAGAGAAGCTGGGACGGACCGGCAGCGGCATTTCCATCATTTCATGTCATTTGGGCTCTTCTTGCATGTACGGTATGGGTTCGCCGTTTTCCCGGCGCACGCGGGTTCTTCGCCGTCGTTACAACCGTAATGGTACTGGCATGTGTAGCCGTTGGAGCCCACTCGGTTCTCGACATATTCGCGGGTATGGCCGTATTCGTGCTAACCGTGGAAAGGTGGAATCTGTGGCGCTGGCTTAATCAATGCTGTGAACACATCGCTAATTCCTGGACGTCCATACGAATCGGACCATTACGCATCATCAATCACGCAGTCTACGCGTTTGCCGCCGCGGCAGTTGGCATCTTCATCGCAGGCGTATTCGGTGTACCTCCACTTACGCTTGTGGTTGTGACATGCGCCGCATGCCTCGGTGGTGTCGCATGGGGTCAGTGGATTGAAGGTTCACCGCGACTGCTTCGGCCATTTGGATATTTCGGAGCCATTGGCGGTGGAGTAGCAGGAGTTCTTATCGCGTCCTTTGTTCAAGGTACCAGCGCATTTTCACTTCTTGCCGCCTTTGCCCTGGCGGCGCCTCTCGCTCAGGCTGTGGGAAGGATTCGGTGCCTCGTACAGGGTTGTTGTCATGGAAAGCCCATAGCCGGCATCGGAATCCGTTACAGGAATCCGCATTCCAGAGTTTGCCGGAGCGGTGCGTTTCCGGGTGAGCCGCTTCACAACACGCAGCTTTATTCCATACTTTCGAATATTGTCATCTTCCTTATCCTTTGGCGACTTTGGTACGGTGAATCCTCGCCTTCCCTGATCGCCGGCCTCTATTTCCTGCTCACCGGAGTTCAACGTTTTGTCGAGGAGGCTTACAGAGGTGAGGTTCAAACAAAGTCGTACGGCGGTTTACGACTTTATCAATGGTTCGCCGTTTTTTTTGTAGTCGCAGGCATTATGATTACTTGCGTTGATTCTGCCGATCATATCCGGTTGTCGTCCGCAAATCTCACAACCGTCGCTTTGATATCGGGTTGCGGTGGATTACTCTGGGCCTTCGGCATGGGTATGGATTTTCCTTCGTCAAAGGTTCCTTTTTCTAAACTGTCAGATTGATAAACATGAATTTCGATTCTCGCCTGCCCGACGTAGGGACAACAATATTCACGGTGATGTCACGCCTCGCTTCAGATCACGGCGCGATCAATCTTTCCCAGGGATTTCCTGATTTCGACATTGATCCGGACTTAATATCGTTGGTGGATGCTGCAATGCGCCGTGGGTACAACCAGTATGCGCCAATGACGGGTCTTCCCGTTCTTCGCGAGGCCATCGCCAATTGCGTCGAAAGAACCTATGGCACTCATCCTGATCCTGAAACGGAAATTACAGTTACAGCAGGAGCAACTCAGGCGATCTTCAGTGCCGTCTCGGCATTCATCGGCGGGGGTGATGAGGTCATCGTGTTCGATCCATCCTACGATTCTTATAATCCCGCGATTCGTCTGAATGGCGGAGTGCCGGTCCACATAAATTTGCAATACCCTCAGTTTAAACCCGACTGGGACCTTGTCCGGCGTAGCATTGGCCCACGCACCCGAATGATCATTATCAACACTCCGCACAATCCCCTGGGCACCGTCCTGGATGAAAACGACATGCGCCAGCTTGAGGAGTTGGCAATCAGACATGGGTTGATCGTGTTAAGCGATGAGGTTTATGACAGACTGATCTACGATGGGAGGAAACACCAAAGTGTACTCAGGTTTCCGGGGTTGGCTTCCCGAAGTCTGGCGTGTTTCTCCTTCGGAAAGACGTTTCATGCAACGGGATGGAAGGCCGGCTATATCGTCGGACCCCGGACGCTGATGGATGAGGTCCGAAAGACGCATCAGTTCATCGTTTTTAGTGTCAATACGCCGGTTCAGCATGCCCTGGCTGAGTACCTGAAGGATCCGCTTCACTACGAAAACATTGGAGTCTTTTACCAGCAAAAGCGTGATTTCTTCCTCCAACAGCTCGCAGGTTCTCCGTTTGAGCCATATCATACCTCAGGCTCGTACTTCCAGCTTGTTTCTTACCGGGAGTACTCTTCCCTCCCGGATACGGAACTCGCAAAAGAACTTACGATCAAACACAAGCTCGCAACAATACCCGTTTCAGTTTTTTATCGCGACAAAACGGATAATCAACTCCTGCGACTCTGTTTTGCGAAGCGTGACGAGACGCTTGAACAAGCCGGTAAAATTCTCAGGGGACTTGCGGAAAAGCCGATGCAATAAAGTTCATCACATTTCGTCTCCCTGTCCGTGCGTCGCTTTGCTTCCTTTTTGAAAAGAATCATGATAACAGCATTGGTAATTTGTATGGTTCTCGGTGCCGCGGTTTGGGTGTTCCTGCAGCGCCCGGAATTTGGCGGCCTGCCATCGGGAAGGAGACTGGAAAAGATAGCCCAATCGCCTCACTTCAAGAACGGCCGGTTCGAGAATCTTTCCGAAACGCCTGACCTCACGGAAGGCGTGACATATTATGCGGTGATGAAAGAATTTCTTTTCAGTGAGAAGAAGCGTAACAAACCCGTTGACAGTATCCCCGCCGTAAAAACGGATTTGCTGGGCCTCGACGCTGACGAAGACATGCTGGTCTGGTTCGGCCACTCATCATACTTTCTGCAGCTTGACGGGAAACGATTTCTTGTTGATCCCGTACTGAGTGGATCCGCCTCGCCGCTTTCCTTCACGACCCGCAGCTTCCCGGGCTCCGACGTGTACACAACTGATGATTTGCCACCCATTGACTACCTGATAATCACACACGACCACTGGGATCATTTGGATTATGAAACGATCATTAAGCTGAGGGAAACCGTGGGCGTGGTCGTATGCGGACTTGGCGTCGGTGAACACCTGGAGCGTTGGGGATACCCGGAAGATCGGCTCATAGAAAAAGACTGGTACGAATCTGTTTCGCTGGACAGTGGGTTTACCATTCACACGACACCGGCGCGGCATTTTTCGGGTCGCGGTCTTAGCCGGAACAAGAGCTTGTGGATGTCATTTGTACTCGAAGGCCCTTCCCATCGAATTTACATCGGTGGTGATAGCGGATACGATACCCACTTCGCCGACATCGGTGGAAGATTTGACAAAATTGACCTCGCGATTCTTGAAAACGGTCAGTACGACAAAAGCTGGAAATACATACATCTTATGCCGGAGGAAGTGATCCGGGCCGCGAAAGACCTGCGGGCTGACCGTCTTTTTACCGTTCACTCGTCGAAATTCGCGTTAGGCAATCACCCCTGGGATGAACCTCTGGTTCGCGTATCGCTTCTTGCGGAACAACATGGCGTCGATCTGATCACGCCGATGATCGGTCAGAAGGTGGATTTAAGCGATACAACATTCCGCTACGAACCCTGGTGGGTGGATGTGAAATAGCCGTTTTCAGCAAATGCGTTAATTATATTACCTGGCCCTCGCGTTTCAGCACTTCTGTGACGTCAGTCACGTTTAATCAGTGGAGGTATCCGCAACTTGATTAAAATGAGGCAGTCGCTGCATCCATTCCATACGCTTAAGGAAGTTTTCGACTTGCTTCCGGATGCATTGGTCGTAGTTGACAGCGATGGCAAGATCATGTTCTACAATCAGGAATTGTCCAACGTCCTCGGATATTCTCCCCATGAACTCATTTCCAAACCAATCGAAGTGCTGATTCCGCAGAGGTCCCGCAACATGCACAGACACCATGTAGCGGACTTTTTCCGGAGGAAGGTAGCGCGAAAAATGGCGGCGGGATTACAGCTATTTGCGCTTTGCAAAGATCAGTCAGAGATTCAGGTCGACATCGCTCTTTCACCCTACTCGATTGGCGGTACGACATATACCATAGCGGTGATACGTGAGTTCTCGGACAAGAAGTATCTCGAACAAAAGATCGGGAGTTTGCGGCGCACAAAGGAGGAACTCGAAAAGTTCGCCTGTATCGTGAGTCACGATCTCAAAGCTCCGGTCAACCGGATCCATGCGTTGGTCGATATGATCGTAAGAGAGTTGCCTGCTGATCAACATGAGGATCTATCCGTGTTGGTCCGGCACCTGCATCAAAGTGTGGCGTTGACGGAAAAACTTATCGCCGGAATCCTCGAACAGGCTCGCGCGGAACATCACATGGAACAGGAGTCAATCGATCTCAACGAAATTCTCGATGAGGTCATTAGAAGCATCTCGATTCCGGAGACGTTTTCCGTTTATACTCGACAACGCCTTCCGGTGATCCGTGGAAATCGTGTCCAGTGGATCCAGGTGTTCATGAACCTGATCACCAATGCTGTAAAGTATAACGACAAGGAGACGGGGATGCTGGAAATTTCATGGATGCGAGACGGTGACGACATCATCCTTGATTTTGCCGATAATGGGACCGTTGTCGAACCGGACAAACGATATTCAATTTTTCAGATGTTTTTCAGAGCGGAAAGCCGGACAAGCACGACCTCGCATGGAATAGGTTTGTCAATCGTAAGAAAGATCGCTGAGCAAGGTGGTGGCCATATCGAATACGCCGAGAGCGATCTTGGAGGGTCGTGTTTCAAAATACGGTGGCCATTCCCCGAGGCAACATAAAATTGCCATTTCGCGGGGATACAGGCACATCTGCCCCGCTGGCATGCAAAGAGGGAAAAAACCCGTTC
>CBKWFZ010000102.1:0-8709 GCA_966673785.1 uncultured bacterium | reverse complement strand
TAGCAAAACCACGTTTGCCGATGGAAGACCCTCCTTCCCGTCAGTCAGCCGGCCCGATATCGTGTGCTGACTGAGTGACCGGAACGGAAGGCAGCATGCTGCGAGCATCAACAAAGGGACGACTATCCGCATCTTTGCAAACACTAATCGGCAACCGGTTCTTCGGCGGGATCTTTGGAGCGAAAACCCTTCGACAACGGTATCAGCATGGATGCAGATTTCCGGTACTCGCGGTATTTGTCGCCATACGTTTTGATCAGGTCGTTTTCTTCAAACTGAATTGCCACGAGCATATAACCAGTTGTCATAACCGCGAAGAAAAGATGCGCCGCCGTCATCGTGGGTGTCGCCCAGAACGCAATCATAAATCCGAGATAAATGGGATGACGCACATACGTGTACAACAACGGGGTTCTGAACGGAAGCGGTTGGTACTTTTTGCCGGTTGCGTATAACCACACCTGACGGAGGCCGAACAGGTCGAAATGATTGATCAGGAACGTGCTGATCAGTACGATGAAGAACCCGAAGAGGCACAACGCTTTCAGGAACATCGCGGCACCGGGCGATTCGACGTGCCATATCGTTCCGCCCAGAGGTTGCCAATACCAAAACAAAAGGATCAGGCAAAGACTTGCCAGGAGGACGTACGTGCTGCGCTCAATGGGCTCCGGCACGAACCGCGTCCACCACCGTTTAAAGGCAGGTCTCGCCATAACACTGTGCTGAACTGCAAAAAGCGAGAGCAGCATGGCGTCTATCCATAACGCATAGCCGAGCGGCGTGCCGGGGACACTGTCGATGTGCTTCGGAACGAAGAGGGAGCTCACAAATCCTACGGCATAACAAAATGTGCCGAAGAAAATCAGGTAGGCGATCACGCCGTACACAAAGAAGATCGTTTTTTTCATAGCGTCTTTTTTTGACGCTAAGATGAGCGCAGGGCTAAAAATGGCCGTTGAAGCGTCGTTGCAAATGCTTTAAACTTTTTTTTAAAGCTTCAAAATGATGTTGAATACGCGTTATCTGCGCGCGGACGTGGGCTTTTCTAGAAACCGATGCGCATTTTTAGCTGGCGGAACCGGGGCTCATCCTTTAGTATTTCGAATTGCGGTTCGGTCATCAGCCAGGGCATTTCCATATCATGGCTGGAGGTGGCGGTCTCAAGCCACGTGAGCGCGTTCTCTTTCTCGCCGAGTCCCGCGTAAATAACGGCGATAAAGAATGCGATGGAGGCCGGATCATTCCTGGAGTGGCGTAACTTCAATTCATCGATGAGTGTCCGCGCGGATTTCGCATCGCCGGATCTTGCGTAGGCTGCTCCCATCCAACCCAGCATTCGCGGATAACGGATGCCTTCCACGTCAATAGCCTTTTTAAAATAGGTGATCGCTTCCGGGTAACGGCCCATATTCAGCAGCAGGAATCCATGCGCGTCGAGCGTACTGTAGTTATTGAACATTTTGAGTCGCTCTTCGGAAAAAGCAAGTGCTTCATCAAAGCGCTTACTGAAGACATACGAATACACCATACGGCTATTCGGATAGTAGGGATCTTTCGCGTGCAACCTCTCAGCATATGCCATCGCTTCCTGATGACGTTGCGTGAAATTGAGGAAGTCCGCATAAACCGCGAGGGCGTCGGGGTGATCGCTTTTCACCGCTTCCTTATATGCAGTTTCGGCTCCGGCGAAGTCCCAATCGTGGTACAACTTGTAGAATCCCAAAAGCATACGTGCTTCATCGAGCGACGGATCAAGGGTTAATGCTTTGTCGATAAGAGGCTTGCCTTTTTCCAACGCTTCGATGGCACCCAGTTCGGCGCCGAAGATGGTAGCGAGGCCGATGTAGCTGTTTGCGAGAAATGCATAGGCGCGCGCATAATCAGGATCGAGAGCAATGGCTTCTTCAAGTAAACCGATGGCGCGATGCGTCCCCTTGTTGGTGTACGTACGGTATTCGTAAACACCCTTAAGATAGAGGTCATACGCCTTTGGATCTTCTGTGTCGGGTGTTGCCAGTTTTGTTTTTTCCTCGGCCGACAGCGTCGCGTTCAGCTCTGCGACCACCTGTTGCGCGATCTCCGTTTGTATGGTAAAAACATCCTCGAGTTCGCGGTCGTACGTTCGCGCCCACACGAGCTCCTGCGTCGAAGCGGAAACGAGCCGGACATCAATCCTGATCTTGTTGCCGTTTCTCTGCACGCTTCCTTCAAGGAGTGCCGATACGCCGAGTTCCGATCCGATCTGGCGCGCGGATTTATTTCCTTCGCGGTATTGTTCGACCGATGTCCGCGATAACACACGCAGGTCCTGCACCTGCGACAGGCTCGTGCGGATCGCTTCTATCACGCCCTCGCTGAAATATTCATTATTCGGATCGGCGCCAAGATTCCTGAATGGGAGAATCGCGATGGATTTATCGGTTTCGACTTTGTCGGCGTCGCGATCGATCAGGTAATAGACTGCCGCGATGAAGACCAACACGATCAAGGCACCAGCGACATACCGGGAAGAACCATTAAACCACGACGTTGGAGCAATGGGCTGCGTCGCGTGAACAGGTTGTTCGACTGCTGATAATTGTCCTATCCTGTTCTTTACTTCACCGGGAGGGAAACCATAGTAGTCATTGAAACATTTGCTGAAGTAGGTCGCGCTTCCAAAACCGACGCGTTCGGACACTTCGGCGGCGGTGAGATTGCCTTCCTTGAGCAGTTCCATTCCGCGCTCCAACCGGTGCTCGCGGATAAATTGACTGATGGACTTACCCGTAGCGGAAACAAGCTTGCGGTGAAGTTGTGAGCGGCTCATCGCCAGATTTCTGGCCAGTTCTTCAACCCCAAACTGGTCATTGTCGAGATTGATGTCGACGGTTTCTCTCAGTTTTTCAACCAAAGTTTCCTTGTCGTCCATTGTAGTGAACAGTTCGGGCCAATGTAGCGGGATACAAGTTAAGCTATATTGACCGTGATTTTCATGGTTTTACCTGATTACCTTGATTGACTTACCGGAGTCAATGATGTAAGTCATTTCAATCACCATGAAATAACCGGCCGTTAGTCAGCGGACCTTGCTTAAACGTGATTCCGGGACTGCCTGAAACCATACTAACTCGGCCAATCGGGTCTTTGCTACTTACTCAGCCGGTTTAACGCTTCTTCAATAGTATTTACAAAAACAACCGTATTTGATCGATTGCTTTCGGCAATAAAAGCTTTCAGGCTCTTGCTTTCGAAGTTCGAAAAATCGCCAACGATCGCAAGCCGCAACCGGTAGTTCACGACCTTCTGCAACATCTCTCCCGCTACGCCGCTTCGCAAGTCAAAAAAGCTTTCGGCGATATTTTTTTTATGGACAACAATTGCATCGGCCGATGAATCCATCATCATTTGAAGGAATTCCTGGGCAGTGCCCAGCACAACGTCTTCTGCGGAAAACTCGACGACGGACTGTCCATTTATGGCGTGATTAATGTATCGCATATTCTCTAATATTAATCCTTAAGCATGATGGTTGTGACCACGCGAAGAAATTTCCAACATACTTACGATATCTCGTGTTCAATGTTCCTAAAAACAAGAAGCCCAGGCTTTTTACCCGGGCTTCAAATGTGATGAATATGAATCTATCGATGCAGCAATTTTCCCGGGCGCACCGAATAGGGATCCGCCGTCTCAAAACATATCGACGACTGCATGGTCTGGTCAATATTGATTTTGCGCGATCTCATTTTTTCCATTCTTATGTCGCAAAGATAAAGCAACTTTGTTGTTCACCAAACACTCACAGTTTCTTCGGATACGAGAATTAGAAACGCCGATTTTTTCTGCGCTCTCTTTTTGTTTGATGAAAAACCCGCGTGAGCGATTGAAGTGAAAGCCCACAGCGCCGCGGAGCAGGCGTAGCCGAAGGCGGCGAGGACTTGCAACGAAAAGCGCGACCCCGAGGAACGAGGGGGCACGCCCACAGTATCCTGACATTAACGATAGCATGAAACCGCGTCCACAAATTGGTTACTGAATGTGGCCACCTATTCGTTCTGCCTATTCAACCCTGCTCGTCCGTACTAATTTCAGGTCCTCCGCAAACAGCTTCGTTCCTGTTGAACCTGAAAAAGCATCCTTCACTATCAGTTTCAGTTCGTCCGGGCTTGCATGCGCATGTAGACGTATCGTGATCGAAGCCCGGTCGCCCTTGCGCAATACATCAGGGTCATTCTTTGAACCGGTTACTTTTTCAAGCGTCAGATTGTCTTGATAACTTTCGATTCCAGGTCCGAGGAGCGTTATCATTGAGGGGTCTATCCTGACGGTCATGTCAGAATGATTGATGGCGAAAACCTCCGCTACAAGCGTATCGTTCCGGTGGAAACATTTCAGTTTAAAGTTGAGGCCCGAAAGCGCCAGTTCCTGCTCCGTGATGTGAACGAAGGGCGTCGGGGATGCAATGTTTTTCGTCAATAGGAACTGCCGTTGTCTTTCATCAAAGCCACTGCCGATATCGAAGGAGTAAATCTCAACGGGAGCGGCATATGCTTTCCTGTACGCCACAAATGTATCATGACGCATTTTCGAAACCAGATTGATCACGCGCACGCCGTCTTTACCGGCAATTGTATAGAAGACATCAATGTGATAAACCGAATCGATGAGGCCGGGCAATCCTGTCGTTTGAAATAACTTCGCATCATTGACAGGACTAAACCGGTGCGAAACCGTCGTGTCTTTTTCTATTGGAAGCTTTATGCCACTGACGACGCCGGAGCGCAGTCCCCGGGAGTTGTGAACAATCGTTTCCTGAACCGTAATCGGCTCCGGAACGAGACCTTTCAACTGCAACGTCAACTCAAGGCTTTGCTCTCCGGGAAAACAACGGAGTGACGGATTCACGAGCAGCGATGGTGATTGCACCGGGGCGGTCTCAAAAGCGATATATTTCAAGTCACGCTCAATAGTTGTGGTAGTATTCTTCGTATCACAAGACCAAACAGCGAACAACGTGACGGATATATAACAAATTACGCGCATACGTCTCTGAAGAAGAAGGAAACCCCGGAATCCGGGATTTCCTTATGGTTTTGTTTGAGGTCGGATCAGTAGCCCGTCCGCGACCACACGGAATAGCTGTGAGGCGGCGCCTGTATCTTCACGCGTGTATCGCCTGCAGTAGTCGGAACCCAGGATGAAGCACCGGTGTACTCCTTGATCTGCGTGTTGGCCCAGGGTGTGTTGACCCACTTTTCCTGCCATGAGTCCGAATCGTTGATGTACACCAGCAACCCGGGTGCCGAACCGTATCCGTTGCGGCTGGCGATGTATTCATCGTTGTCGATCCATCGGATGGTCGTCGTACCGCCCGCAAGTGTTCTCTTTATCCAGATGAGATTATTCATTTTTGCCTTGGGCAACCATTCTTCATAATCCCGGTAAAAGATCGTCGGGTACCCTTCGTGCGTGAGGATGTACGCATACGCGAGCATCTTATCCCAGATGATATCGGTGTCGTGGTTGGCAACAAAGGTTACCGCCTTTGACGGATCTCTTTTCCAGAGCATATCGCTATTCAGGATATTGAGGTTGTTGCCGTCAAATGCTTCGTCCATCCGGTAATAGCATGCAAAGTCGAACGCAGAGGAAGTACGGCTTGTCCCGTCAACCCAGCTTTTCAGCACGCCCGCGTTACCGTCCCAGTTTTCGCCAACGGCAAATCCACCGGCGCTGTTCACGAAGTCCCTTACAACCCAGGGCGCGAATCCCTTCACGTAATCAAATCGCCAGCCGTCGTAGCCCATCGTATTTTTGTAATACTTTGAGACCGCGTCTGACCTGCCCCATAGCCACTGCGATACGTTGGCCTGATGGTGGCACAGGTCGGGGAACCCGCCGAATGATCCCTCGTCATTTCCATGCGTACTGCTCGGGTGAAAATCGTTATACGTACGCGGAAATTTTCCCGACAGCGGATTGAACTTCGTCCACGTGTTGCCCCCGGTTCGCGGATTGTATTCAGACGCACCGCCGCTGTTGTGATTCAGCACCATGTCGGCATAAACCTGGATGTTCTTGCTGTGCGCGTTGTTGATCAAGTTGGTTAGTTCTGTTCTTGATCCAAAACGTGTTTCGGTTGAACCCATCTGGTTGTAGTTTCCGAAATCGTAATAATCGAACGGATCATAACCCATGCTATAAGGGCCGTTCTGCGCTTTAGACGAAGGCGGAAGCCAGATGGCAGAAATCCCTGCTGCATCCCATGCGGCGAGTTTGGAGCTGACGGTATTCCACCAGGTTCCTCCGGCGGGTACGTCCCAATAAAATGCTTGCATGAGTACGCCGCCACCAGGTCCGGGGAGACGTCCATTTTTAGAATCTTCGGTGAGTTCGGTAACGATAATTTCCTGCTGTCGGATAGGTTCAACTTCCTCAATTTCCGGCCCACAACCTGGCAACATCAGTGTGCAGAGGCAAGCAGTCATCACTTGCCAGTGCAGATTTTTACATCTGTTGGTGTTCATTTGGGTTTGGGTAAAGGTTTGATTTCAGGTGCGAAGCAACGTGAGCTCTACCGTGATTCGCATTGCTAAACTAGTCGCCATGCGCACTTAAACAAACGATTGCAAACGGCGGTAAAGGAAGCAAACGATTGCGGTTGCGAGGTAGTGCAACCGTTTCCGGGAAAAAATTATTTTTCAGGTAGGGTGGCTTTTGATGGTGAAGAGATCACAAAAAAGCCTTCGGGGAAACCCCGAAGGCACGCTAACCAAATTACCCAAACGAAACCGAAGTGCAGCTAGTCCTTGTACACTTTACCGTAGAATTTTTTCCTTGTGGTTTTGGCCTTTGTTCCAAGCGTGATACGGATCGTATACACGCCGCGCGGCAACGACTTGACGTCTATTTCGGCGCTATGCCCATTGATATCATTTACAGTTTTTACGACCTGTCCGGTGCTGCTCACGATCTTGATCTCTACAATTCTTTCATGTCCTTTAACAACAACCACATTGTCCGACGGATTAGGATACAGTTCAATACTGCCTTGCTCTTCTCCCCGTGTGGAGGTCGGCACATCATTCTGGAGCAGCCCATGGTACAATTCGGGAACATCGTTCAGGAAGATGGTATTCGGGTCATCGTGAAACTGCATGAAGTCGGCGGCCTCCTTATGTCCGGGATAGGGAGCGAAATGATGGTTTGTATGAGCATTTCTCCATGTCGCCAGATAGGCTATCCGGTTTGCTTTCGGGTTCGATTTTATAGCGGCGAGCACCATTGATGTATAGAACTTATCAATTTCGATCTTATCCACATCATCCCATCCAAGCCTGTCGCCAAACTCACAAAGCGCAGCAATCTTGTTTCTTTCGTCAGCGTATTCAACAGCATGCACAAGGCGGTCCCTGAGCTTGTCGCGGGCATTCGTTGTTCCCTCGCCGAAATAATAGTCAAGGCCGAAAATATCAACGAATGAATCGCCGGGGTAAATGTTCAGGTATTCAGCTTTTGTATTGTACTGGTTGCCATCAGGCGAGTATGCATATATGAAGTTGTGAACGTCAAGTTCGTCTCTCAGGTATTGGACGGTGAATTTCCACAAGGCATTGTATTGCTCGGTGCTGCAGCGTGTTCGTCCCCACCAGAACCAGTTCCCGTTGTG
This sequence comes from uncultured bacterium, assembly GCA_966673785.1. Lineage (GTDB taxonomy): Bacteria > Bacteroidota > Bacteroidia > Cytophagales > Cyclobacteriaceae > Ohtaekwangia. The sequence continues at coordinate 1,055 of CBKWFZ010000102.1, read as the reverse complement.
CTCGTGAAATGGCCGGAAGATAATTGGTATAGCTTCACCGTTGTCACCGCGAAGACCCTTGGCGTAGAAGGCGAGCTTACCAAGCTCATCTTTAAACCAATCGTGGTAATCCCCACCCGGTAAAATAGCGGCGACCACGTTGTAGGCCGGATCCAGCTCGCTATAGTAGAACGACTTGTTCACCGGGTCCGCCATATGCCAGACGAGCGTTATCACGCCCCCTTCCTTGTATGCCTGAATCTGTCGATTCCGGTAGCCTGCCAGTTCAACGCTGGTCTTGGCCACTATATCGTAGACATCCTGACTGAATAAAGCCGGATGCGATCCGGTGACCTGCTTCACGTCCGATTTAGAAGCCGTCCCATCGTCGGTCCATGTCGAGCCGCCGGCATTTATACCGTATGCTGTGGCGTCGTGCATGCCGAAAAGATATTTATTCTCATGCGCCAGGTACTTAAGATTCTTGTAAAGAACAACGGTTTCCTTCGTAGCCTGATCGTCTATCAGGCCTCGATTCGCGTAGATAACAGAAGCTTCTACTGTCATAGCGGCGTCATTCAGGGCAGCCTCGGATGCATCGATCTCGGATTGCGTTTTTGACTCGGCGTCATCCAGCACATCCTGCGCTGCATCGAGCGCGTCTTGCAGGGCACCCTTCGATCCTTCAGGAAATTCACCTTCGTTCACGCCTTCTCTGATGAATTCCTTTAGCCGCTGAATATCCGAGATGGTCCTCGCCAGTCCGCTGGTCACCAACGGCGGCGAATAGTGTGCGCCGAGAACAAAATTGTCAATCTCAACGCTTCCGGTCTTGGCCGACGTACTTCCGCCGTCGAAATAAATGTAAACGTTAGTGATTGGGCTCGCATCCGCGTTCGTGACCCCCAGAACATAGTTGTGGAATGTATTGTCGCCAGGAACGTCTGAGGTGAGCCAATCCTCACCAGCGGAACTGACCGGCTTGACCGCGAGCTGGAACGGTATGTTCGACTTTATGTCAAGCGAAATATATGGATGGCTCGCGATGTCTACTGAGACACCGTTGAGATGAAACT